>DASRAT010000211.1:0-17725 GCA_035638015.1 Gemmataceae bacterium
GGATGCGGCGCCAAGGTCAGCACGCCGCTCGGTCCGACCGAATGGTCGCTAACAGAGACCGCAACCGGGCCAAGCCTGTATCCCTCCATCGGAAACTGGCAGTTTCCGTGCAAATCGCATTACTGGATTTCCAATGGCGAGATCTTTTGGGATGATGAATGGACTACGGAACAGATCGAGGCCGGACAGCAAGCGGAAGATCAGCGGCGTCGCCGTTATTACGAAGCGCGCGAACGCCGGCGGGACGGCATTGTGAAGCGGTTCTGGCGCTGGCTGATAAGTTTCTTGCGCTAACTAGCATTCATGTCATGGTCGCACCCATTGAGTTTACAAGGGCGGGAGTCAACGGCGCACTTTGTCGCCACCTCGTCGAAACAGCGCCGACCATCGTGCTTGGGTCGGATGGACGTCGGATGGACCGAAGTATCGAACGCTTGGTAGAACGCAAGCCTAATGTCGCTGTTACTCGATTTCGCCACGCAGGAATTGGCTGCTGGTTTGGTGCATGTAACCGGCCTATGGTTTTGGTGGGAAAGCGGCTCACAACAGATGGAATGTGGATGGATTGGCTTTTGTGGGGTTGCTTTAGCGGGTAAGCCCAAGGCCGGCGCTATTTGCTTGCCGCAACCCCATCAAGGTAATCCGCCCACCATTGCATCATTTTGCGGCGTTCGGGTAGGTATTGGGCATGGTTGTATGCTGCACGCACGGTATCCCGCTCACTGTGGGCAAGCTGGCGTTCAATCACGTCGGCGCGAAAGCCATGCTCATTCAGGATTGTGCTGGCCGTGCTGCGAAAGCCGTGCCCTGTCGTGCGCGAATGATAGCCCATGCGATAGATCGCATAGAGCATCGTGTTTTCGCTCATGATGGCCGCAGGCTTGTGCTGGTTGGGAAAAATGTGCAGTCGCTGCCCCGACAGCTTTTCTAATTCCCGCAGAATGGCGATGGCCTGCTTCGACAAAGGAACGATGTGAAGTTCCTTCATCTTCATGCGCTCGGCAGGTATGCGCCATTCGGCCTTTTTCCAATCAATCTCTGTCCATTCCGCTGCTCGCAATTCTGTCGTGCGAACGAAAGTCAGCAACAGGAAGCGGAGCGCCAACTGCGTTTGCCGGCTGCCGTCATAGGCTTCGAGGTTTCGCAGAAACAAGGGCAGGTCATTGGCTTTGAGGTAGGCGAGGTGCCTAACTACCGGGGTCTTAAGCGCGCCCCGTAAGTCCGGGACTGGATTGCGCTCGGCGCGTGCCGTGACAATGGCATAGCTGAAAATCTGGCCGCACATCTGCATGACCCGCTGGGCGGTATCGAGCGTACCGCGTCTCTCAATCGCTTGGAGCAAGGCGAGGAGCTCAGGCGGCTTGATGTCGGCGACGGGCCTTGTGGCCAGCTTCGGAAGAATGTGCTGCTCCAAGCGGGCAAGTACGGTGCGGGCAGATCCGGGCGCCCATTCATGCTTGCGTTTTTCAAACCACTCGCGGGCGACGGTCTCAAAGGAATTGGCGTTTTTTAGGATCGCCAAGCGTTTCGCGTCTCTTTTTACCTCGCTCGGGTCGTTACCTGCAGCAACCGCGCGGCGTGCTTCGGCGCGGCGATCACGTGCCACTGCCAGCGTTACTGCGGGATAAACGCCCAGGGCCAGCAGTTTTTCCTTCCCCGTAAAGAAATACCGCAAGCGCCAGTATTTGCCGCCGGAGGGCTTTACCACCAGAAACAGCCCTTCGCCGTCCGCCATCTTATACGGTTTGGCCCGGGGCTTGGCATTTCGAACTTTGGCATCCGACAAGGACATGGGGTACAAACATCACATGTTGGGGTATGACATGCAAAAAAGTACCCCGAAATTGCCGTGGATGTCAACGATTAAGTGACGGAGCCTTTCGGACATCGATTTTGTGAGATTGGCGTTGAGCCTGACTTTGGACGACTTTAAGCCGCTAATAATCTTTAGGAAGTGGTGACCCCTACGGTCTCCACATTGAGGGAATAATACTCTGCATAACAACACCATTTTCCTCATGAATCAGAACATGTACCCCGGTTTTGTGCCCCTTGCTCGGAGCGCTAATTCGTCATCACTGGTTGGGACAACTTTTTGATTAACTCCCGGATGTCCTCGGCGCGCCAAGCCGTGCATCGGGCCGACAGCTTGATCGGCTTTGGAAAACGCCCCGATTTCACTCCTTCCCACCAGCAGGTTTTGCCGAGGGGAATAATACTCAATACCTGGGTCAGCCGTAAAAACCCCGTTTCTGGAATTTCCTGCATATTAGCGCTCCTCGCTAAATCCACTTAAATCACCATACCACAGTTGACGTGCCTTGTCTCGAAGAATGGCTCTGAGAGCCATTTTGCTGGCATTCTGCATGATCGGCGAAGTTCGAGCCCAACATGGCAGTCGGTGGGGTTGGGTGCGAACGACGTTGCTTGAATGGCCAGCGAAACCTAGTTTTTCATGATGTTGGCCACGCGCCATTGACCGCAGACCAGTCCAATAGCGGCCAAACCATCTGCTGTTTAGCGACAATTACTTCTCCTCGTGACGACAATTAGATTTCCCGTCGCAACGACAATTACCCTGGTCAGCGACAATTGGAACCGACGCCGACGACAATTAGATTTCCCGTTCCAGCTGCCGGGATAGGCTGATCGCAAGCTCTTTGTACAAGGAGGTTTGCGATGGTCACCGACAAGCAAGTTCGGGCGTTGATGCGGCTTCTTTTGGATGACAGGAAGATCGGTCGGGCAGCGAGGCTCGCAAACATGGACGAGAAGACGGCACGCACATACCGCAAGTTGGGTAAGTTGGCCAGCGAAGTCGCCAAACCGCACGATTGGCGGACACGGCCCAATCCGTTCGAGCCGGTCTGGGAGGAGATCCGTGACCTGCTCCAAGTGAACCCGGGGCTGCAGGCCAAAACCATCTTCGCTGAATTGCAGCGGCGACACCCCGGCCGTTTCAGCGACCAGCAACTGCGGACCTTGCAACGCCACATCAAGCGTTGGCGCGCCCAAGCCGGTCCGCCCAAAGAAGTGTTCTTCACCCAGGTGCATGAGCCTGGACGATTGGCGGCATCGGATTTCACGTCGATGAATAAGCTGGCGGTGACGATCAACGGCCGAGCGTTCGATCACCTGGTGTACCATTTCGTTCTGACCTACTCGAACTGGGAGGCCGCAACGGTCTGTTTCTCGGAGAGCTTTGAAAGCCTGAGCGAAGGATTGCAAAACGCGCTGTGGCAACTGGGCGGCGTGCCGGCGCGGCATCGCTCCGACCGGATGAGTCTGGCGGTGCAGAATGCTTCAGACCACAAGGAGTTCACGCAGCGTTACCAGGGACTGATGGCGCACTATGGCCTCGTGCCGGAGAAGATCCAGGCCGAGCAGGCCCATGAGAATGGTGACGTGGAGCAAAGCCATCGGCGTTTCAAGGAGGCCCTGGATCAGGCGCTGATGCTGCGTGGCAGCCGGGATTTTCGGAGCCGCGACGAATCCGCCGATTTTCTGAGGCGGCTGTTGGATCAGCTCAACCCGGGACGACAAGAGCGCTTGGCCCAGGAGCGCGCCCATTTGCAGGCGCTGCCGGCGCGACGTTTGGAAGCGTGCAAACGGCTGCGCGCCAAAGTGGACCGCAGCAGCTTGATTCACATCGACCGCAACTGCTACTCGGTGCCCAGTCGTTTGATCGGTGAGCAGGTGGAGATTCGTCTGTACGTCGAGCACCTGGAAGTGTGGTACGCCCAGCAGTTGGTGGAACGGTTGCCGCGCTTGCGTGGCCGGGACAAGCATCGCGTCAACTATCGGCACATCATCGACTGGTTGGTGCGTAAACCCGGCGCCATGGCGCAGTATCGTTACCGGGCGGACTTGTTCCCGTCGAGTGTTTTTCGCCTGGCCTATGACGTGCTAGGGATACAGTCGGAAGTGACCGCGGCCAAGGAATACTGCAAAATTCTGCACCTGGCGGCGCGGGAGAATGAAGCGCGTGTCGAAGAAGCGCTGCGGCAACTGCTGACGCCGGAGCAGGCGATGTCAGCGGCGGCAGTCGAAGCGTTGCTGAGGTCAGAGTCGGCGCCAACGCCGCTCACTCAAATCACGATTGAAGCGGTCGATTTGAGTTGTTTCGATGTGTTGTTCACGGACAAGGAGGTCCCCGATGAAAACGGAACAAGCCCAAGCAGTGAAGGAACGCCTGGAAGCGCAGTTGCGGGAGTTGCACCTGCCGAGCTTTCGGTCGGGCTACCAGGAGCTGGCCCAGCAAGCGGAGCAGGAGACGCTCAGCTACGAACGCTACCTGTTGGGTCTGAGCGAATTGGAATGTCAGGAGCGGCGGCAACGGAAGATCGAACGTCTGTTGCGGCAATCTCATTTGCCGCTGGAGAAGAACCTGGCCACGTTCGATCTGAAGCGCTTGCCAACGAAGGTAGCGCGGCAAGTGCAGAGCTTGCGCGAAGGGGACTTTGTGGATCGCCAGGAGAACCTATTGGCTTTCGGCAAGCCGGGCTCGGGGAAAACGCATCTTTTGTGTGGCTTGGCTCAGGATCTGGTGCATCAGGGCCGGCGGGTGTGCTTCACGACGTGCAGCCTGCTAGTGCAGGAACTACTTTTGGCCAAGCGCGACCTGAAGCTGAGCCGGGTGTTGAAGCGCTTAGCGAACTTCGAGGTGCTGTTGATCGACGACCTGGGCTACGTGCAGCAGAACCGCGAGGAGATGGAGGTGTTGTTCACCCTGCTGGCGGATCGGTACGAACGGGGCAGTGTGTGGCTGACCAGCAACTTGCCGTTCTCCAAGTGGGAGAGCATCTTCAAGGACCCGATGACGACGGCGGCGGCGATCGACCGCCTGGTGCATCACAGCGTGATCGTGGAGTTGAACCTGCCCAGCTATCGTTTGGAGCACGCCAAGAAAGCGAAGGACGAGGCGGCGTCAGCCTAAGTGGGCCAAACAGTGCGGTGATATGGCAGCAGGTCCACGAAGGAGTCGCCGGTGGGGCCTGGCTGCGCTACGCGGGACTCCGCTGCGCTCCGTCCCGCTCCGCTCCGCCAGGCCCCACCGCCACGGGAAGGACCAGCGGGATTTGTTGCTCAACCTGACGGCTTTGCGGGAAATCTAATTGTCGCTGAAGTGCAGATATGGTTGTCGCCGATCAATCTGCTGCGCGGCGAGTGCCGTAGGTAGGCACATTGATACCTCGATGCTTGTAAAACACGACCAATGCCAAGGGGGTAAACACCGCGTCCTGCCGTTCGTGACGCAACTATTCACTATCGCGCTGTAAGCCGACCAGCACACCTCCAAATCTGGGCTCTTCTCACGTCATGTGGGCATACCAATGCGAACTTCGAATATGGTCGGGAGTGGTTTGCAGACTATTACGAAGGTGATTGAAAGCAGGTTTAGGCATTGCCGCCTGGATGTCAAAGAATTTCGCTCTGAATGGCCCGAAAAATACTTCGCCAATGTGATCGGCCGCCAAGCAAAGGAGGACTGACGACAAGGTCATGTCCGATGTGGGAATTCGAGAGTTCCGGAAAAAACCTGCCGGCGGACCGACTTGGGCGAAACCAATGTCGAAGTTCTCGATTTCCGAATCTGGTAAAATGAGCTGGTCGGTGAACTGCGCATGGAACGTTGGGTGGCACGGCGAGTCGGGAGCGTAATCAAAATGTACTGTGTGAAGAAGGCGAGCCTGCCTATTTTCAATGGAATAGTAACTCACACCCACCGTCGACCGAATAAGGTTCGCACCGTCTTTGGTCATTTCTTCCTGTGCATGAATGGCCATTGTAATCCGATGATGCGCCGCAGCAGCTCGCCATTTCCACTCATGCAGTAAAATGCGGGTTTCAAAGGTGATGTGGTTGTTGGGAACGTAGCGAAAGCACGGTACCAATGACGGCCTATGCGCAACAAATCCAGTATTAGATTGCGTCGCAGCATCTTCAAGTGCAACCAATAGGTTTTCATAGGGGCTATATATCTTTGGAGGAACTGCCATCGCCGATTACCCCGCTTATAACCAGGGACCAAGCTCTTCGAATTTCGGAGTGCTTACACGCGCTAAGTCAGCTCCACGAGGAAACCATGGCAATCCCGGCTTGGAGTTTTTTAGGCTGACAGGTTTTTGGCTCAGCATGCAGTAATAGCCTGCCGCCTGCGTGGAGTCCACGCAGCATTTGCTTTGCCCAATGGTTCGACCAAGCTTTTTTGATGCGAAATCTTGGCCATGCGGCGACTCCTCGCTGGCAACAATCTCGTCTAGGACACCTCGCCACCATAAATCCCCTTTTGCGCCTGCGAATGGCCCGAGGTACCGTGCCGATTCAAAAAGAGCCTTAATTGATACGTCATTGTGGAACTCGGCGGCGTCAATGTTGAGATAGCTCGACGCCGCCACTTCGTCCACGATGACACCTGGAAATCGCAGCACAGAATCCCACAGCCAGTACCCCAACAGACATGCGAGGCGACGGCGCTGCTCCTCTAGGCCATGGCCGCGCGCTTCCAGCACCGCCGTTAGCCGATTCTGGTCGCCTGAAGCGTACAACGCAATTTTATCCGCATACTCTGGCTTTCCCATCAAGCCAGCCAAAGTCCGCCCTGGCGATTTCTTTCCGGTTGCATCCATCTCCGAGCCTAACCTCTCCGTAATCTCCACAAATCCCTTGGCGACAGCAATGATCTGGCTGGCACAACCATCCAACCCTTGCTGAATCGAGACTGCGATGCATGCTTCGGGCTGTTCCGCTGCCACAATCAAGTCACTCTCAATTGCACTTCTCGCATAGCAGCACTCCGGAATTCCCAGTTTGGCGGTGGCTCGGCGCACCGTCGGTTCCGACAAACCGCGAAACATCGGTGTCTTCGACAAATCACGATCGGCGATTACAAGTGTCGCGTCTCTGTATGGATCGGCTGCTAACGCCTCGATCAGTCGCTGATCGTAGATCCGCTCATCCTCCCCCGCAGGAATAAAATGCTGCACAGAATCATTCTGATGGAGTTTTGCCTTGAGGGCGGCAATCAGCGATTGAGCTTGCTCATTAGTATCTTCAAAAAGCACGAGCTTCATGTGCCACCTCGTCATGCCATCGGATAGACCACACGGAAACAGGTTGTGAAACCCTTTGGAGCGCCAGACATCAAACTTATTGTGCCACCAATTTCGGTTACCACCTGCTTAACGAGAGTTAAGCCAAGCCCCATGCCGGATCCCAGCGGATTGCCAGGTCGAGCGGTCGTCGTGTATAACGGATCCCAGATTCTTTTGCGGAGCTCCGGCGGTATCCCCACACCGTTGTCTAAAACCTCAACGATGTGTTTGCTATCCTCATTCCACGCGTGAAACACAACTCTCGGGTCTTTAACGCTAGCTTCCACCGCAATCAATGCCTTCAGTGCATTGGTATACAGGTTAAGCAAAATCCCGCTGTATGCCGTAAGGGGTACTGCTGGGGAGGCAGCGTCCCTTGCAACCTCGCACGTGACCTTTATTCCACGTTCATTCGCGAAGGGTTGAAACCGGTTCATGAGGTGCCGAATCTGACCCGTCACGGAAAAGGAAGCAACATCGTCTTGTCGCACTTTCTTGATAAAAAGTCGTGAGTATTCCAAATAACCTGCAAAAAGTTCCAACCGACGCGCCAGGTCTTGGGCCATTGGCTTCAATGATGGATTTTTCTTTGCGAGGTTCTCAACGTCGCGGGCGGTTTGCTGGAGATCATGGAACATTGCGTCGCACTCATGTGTCATGAATCCGGCAACCACGCCGAGAAGGCTCATCGTCAGGAGACTTTGTCGGGAACGAGCCGAGTATTCTTCTTGCTCTTCAAGGCGGTTAGCAAGTTCTGAGTATTCTTTCACAAGCCGCGATTTTTCGGCGCTGGTAAGAGTCGGAGTTTCTTCGATGCGGTCGATCGCTTTGCGAATGTCTTCACGTGCTGCTAGTGCAGCGGCTTTGGCTTGGGCTTCCACAAGCCTGTTGACTTCATTTTTGTCACAGAGAGCTAAATACTCGATGCCTGCGCGGACGTACTCTCGGAGTTGGTCAAAACCTGCGTTTCCTAACAGCCCCTCTCGATCCATTGCCGGGATCAGATCGTGCTCCTCTGTCGATTCGGCCACCCGCATGGTCTCAACAAACACGGCGCCGACCAGTTGATTGCTGTGAGGAAGGTACAGAGCGGGGTTTTCGGCTTCTCTCGCACGGATTTCGTCCGGTGTCGGAAAATGCTCCTTTGCAATGTCGGTACGCCAATCACGCTCGTTATGCGCCTTATCCAAATCCAACCAAAGCCAATCATCATCAGGAAAGCCGTATGGCTTAATGCGGAATCCGTGATCAACGACGGCCACCCCAGAATTCGCGCGAACCCAGCTCCATGCCGTTCGACCGTTGACTTCTTTTCCTTGAAACACGCCCTTTCTTCGCGGAAAAAACCGGATGTCGGCGAAAAAGCCCTTTTCAATGTGACAACGCACCTTAATAGCAAGTTCGTGAGGCTTCCTTTTGTTTGGAAATGTCACGGTGAATTTCAATTCGCGACCGTGTAAAGAAATGGTAAGCCGAGCCCAATAGTGCTTCAGCACCAGGTCGGCTAGATTGGCGTCTTCTGAGGGCTGATCGCCTGGCAACAGGACGCTAAACCCAGGATCGGTTTGTCCTTCACCGACCCTGCGGTTGAATTGCCCTTTTTCAAGCGCCTCCAGAGGAGACACGATTCGCAATACATTTGCTTTAAGCGTCCGAGACCGCGCGAAATCCGTTGTGCTTCTTAACTTCCTAATTGTCAGCGTAGTCCCAGTCGATGCTCCGTCGGGCGCCTTTAGTAGTTGATATGGGACAGTGGTTCTCGCCAGATCCGATTGGGCGTCCAAATCATGCCAACGAAACACGGCTTTGAGTATGGTTAAATAACCCTTGGCACCATCAAACGCCGTCGATTCCAACTCCAGTTCATCTCCAAGATACCGAACCGCAAATCTTCCAATTCCCTTCGCTCCTGTTAGAGGTCTCTTGAATCGCGCAGAAAGCCGCGCCCCGAGCTTGCTAGACGTTGCAATTTGCATCCACTTATTCTTGAAGTCGTTAAGGGTCATTCCGTGTCCATGGTCTTCCACTTTGAGAGCCTTGCCGTCGTCAACGACATGCACCTTGCAATCCACGGAATCCGCGTCATATGCATTCTTAACCAGCTCGACGAGTGCGACTTCGGGGCTTGCAACGAGGCGCAGCCCGAGCTCCTGAAGGAGACGCCCTTCCGATTTGAATGACACAACACCTTCATCAAGAATGGCATTGGGCATTGGTCATCTCTGCACGGCGAAAACATTTAATACCGCGTTAAACTGTCGCATTTCGATTTTTTTCAAGGTCTTGGCATGAGGAACCAAGATTCTCTCGAAATCGATACTAAGCAAATACCGCTGTAGCCGGCGTAGTGGAATACTGCCGTGAGCGTGTATTCCAGCGACAGAACCCACCGCGTGTGCGCCTACCGAGTTCACTAACACTTTTGGCCCAAATGTGGTAAATCCGGTTGCCACCAAGAGCTTTGGTACTGGGTGGGGATTGTAATTGTACCACGGTAGTTGCTTGTTGCACGTATGGTTGTCACGTAATTCAACTGGCACTTTCGATAGATAATTCTGAAGCCTAGTGCTCAGTCGAGACGCATGAGAACTGATCAACCAACAACGTTGTCCCGGTTGAACAAAATGATGACGAAACGCACTCTTGGTCAATGTTTTCACGTGTCGAGGTAAGTTGCGCAGAGTTGTCACGCACGGCGAGACATCACACTGTCGTAACCGAAATTGAAGACGTTCGTCCTCGGTAAGGCAGAATACTTGCTGCGATCCAGGACTCAATCCCCTCATTGCCCAGAATTCTCCGCGGTCCGCGTAGTCCAATACTCCTTCTGCGTCTGCGACGGGGCCACCTCGCGTGACTATAGAATAGTCTGAAAGGATATCAAAATATGTCCAACACCCGGAGTTTCCGCTTTTGTCGATGACGCTAATCGATGCCGTCGTTTCCACTCCAGGAAAAACTCGCTTAGTGAAGCGGTAAACGTTGACATCCCACCGCTTGGCGCGAATCAAAGCCCGAACAGGTTCGGCAGAGGGCCTCGAAACCCACTCGTAGGGGATCACGAATGCGACTAGTCCTTTGTCGTTTGTTTTAGCGAGTCCTAGGCAAACAAAGTACAAAAAGAGATTGCACTTTTGGTTCAAATGGATGCCCAGCCGATTTTTTATTTGTCGCGCGATCCGGACTTTCCAAGGGTCTTCGATGTCGTGGTGCCGAACGTACGGCGGGTTTCCGATGCAGGCGTCATACTCCCTGTCCCGGTGTTCGAATGCACACCCTCTGATTAGTCGGCCCCGCTCGGGAACGTTAGCCGACTTGACACGCGCAGCGTCGATTTCCAGACCGACGTATTGGCGATACTTTCCTCCAATTGCAAACCGGCAGTCCCCAGCTCCGACGTCAAGCACTCGATCAAATCGATTTCGTCGGGAATGGGTGAGACGCCAGAACAACGAGATTACGGGTGGAGGCGTCTCGACCTGGGATTGGCTCAGTTCGTAAGCAGTCTTTTCGTGTATCATGATCGACCCAGTGGACCAGCACGAGAAATTTACCCTATTATTCCGTCGAAAAGTGGCCGGTTGCCATCGCAAATGCTGCGTCACGTCGCCCGCTTAAACCCTAACAACCGATGGGAAGGTAACTTAGTGCGCCGCGCCCGTACTCCAAGGCGGCGTGCATTTGCGCTACAGCCGGTGATCAGGGGCGGTGGTCTTGAAACGGCGGGATGCCAGTAATTGTGGTGTCTTCAAATCCGTCGTGCTCAGACGGCCGACAATGCGATTTCGGGTATACCAAATAATAGGGTTGGTTAACAACCTCAACCGACGCCTCGCAAACGCCCAAGATGGCCGGTTCATCCAGCTCGCTCGAACACATCCTTTTTTGCGCAGTATCCAATGCTGGGATTGGTAGCCGTCTTGCAAGCGTCGCCGCAGCTAGCCGTGCATTGCGGTCCGACGGAGATTCTGTGGAATCCACTAACTGGCCCAATCGTAACTGGCTGCCAAAGGGCAGCGACCAAACACCAATGGCCGCTGGTTGCTCCGTCGTGTAGTGAGCAAGCGGGCACTGCGAACGAACCGCCCCTGGATTCTGTTCATTTTGGTACGAAATATTGCTGGACTACCAGATCGTTTCGATGCCGCACGAACGAATTCTGCCATCGCGGGTTACGAGTGGTATGCAATTGTGCCATGCAGTAGCTGCGATGATCCTGTCGGGCATGTCCGGCACGTCAGCGCGGGAAATCTCGTGCAAGGCGAGCACAACGCCGAGGTCCAAACTCCCAAGCTGCAAAGTAGTTGCGGGATTGTTCAGTTCACCTAGCAAGCGCGGCAGCGTTGCCTCATGCAAGCGGCGCTTCTCGGTCAGGTAAATGATTTCCACCAGGCAAATGCTTGGCAAAAGGATGGTTTCGGCATTTTCCAGTGCTGTCGCTGCCGCCGCTGTCAGACGGCGGTTATTCTCCAGAAACCATAGCACAGCGTGTGTATCGGCCGCGACGGCCTTCATTCGACCGGGCCGGTCAGGTAGCCGGACCACATTTCGCGGCGGGCAAGCTTGATGTCGTCGGGATCGATGTTGCTAGGTATGTCGGCCAACAGGCCGCGAGGGCTGCGCCGGGAAATCAAAGGCGTTTCCAAGGCCGGCAATGATGCGTTCGGATTAGGCGAGATGCGCTCTCTTGCTTTCGTATAGTTCGTTGGCCGTGACTCGGCAGCGTCTGCGGACGCGGATGTCTGTTCGAGCAAAGAAAGAGCAGCGGAAATCACGTCGTCACGGGATTGAAACCGACCAGCCAGAAGCTGGGCGCTGATAAACGCCTCCAAGTGAGGAGTCAGGTGCAGATCGGAAGCCATGAGCTAAGATTAGCGCAATTACCCAAAAGTGTCAAAGCAATCATCCAATGGGTGGCAACCGAGTGGCCAGGGAATCGATTCTCCCCGGCCCCGACCGCTCGCGTTGCATCATGATTGCAGTTCTTGAAAAGAATTCATGCGGTTGGTGGACGTGACCTCACCCTCGTGGGCGGCACCACGCTGCTGGGCAGCCGCTGTGAAAAACAGCTCGATTTCCTCGTAACTGTCGGGAGATGCGTGCTCCAGCGTGATGCGTTTGGCCTCCAGCCAACGGCCTGCCGTCAAGTGACGGCGTACCGCCTCACAAGCGGCCGCTGGTAAGGCGATGTCACGGTGCAGGCGGATGAAGTGCCGGTTGTCTGCATAATCCGTGACCGCCTCAACGTTTTTACGGCGCTGGCCCATCGCTGGTCTCCGTGGCACAGGCGTGGTTGTCCTCTGAGACGCCCTGTGCCGGCGTATCAGTTGGCAATGGCCGCGGTGGGCGAGAACATCTCGCCGCGATGTTGTGGCCGTGTATCAAGGAATGCCGAGCTGGCCCAAAGGGCGTGCCGGGCAACAGGTTCGAAAAATCGTTCTTGGGATTGACCCAATCAAGGCTTACCTCCGATTCTAGGCTGACACTCAACTAGTGTCAAGGCGGGTTGGCCCGATAATCCGCTGATATGGCGACCAAATCCCAACACGCTGCGACCTATCGGCATGTGCCGCATTTCTTGCGGGCGCTGCGCGAAGAGGCAGGGCTGACACAGCGAGAATTAGGAAAGCGGATAAAAAAGCCACAGAGTTGGATTTACAACTGCGAGACTGCCAACCGGCGTGTGGATGTTTCAGAATTCATTGAGTGGGCGACGTGTTGCGGTATCGATGCCATTGACGCCTTGTCGCGGTTTCTTGAACTGGCGGGCCAAAAAAAGAAGTTGGCGGGTCGCGGCGGTTGACCATCCAGCCGTAGATTTTGGCCTCCGACCCGAGACGCGCACCGCAAGACGGGGGTTCGCTGCCCTCGATGGCTCTGGCGATGGTCTGCCGATAAGCTGCATTGCCTGTGTGGAATTGGGAAACCCCCGGGACCAATTTCTCCAAAAAAATCGCGAGGTATCAATTAATGCAGACCCTGGTGCCGAGCGTGGCAAGAGATTAGGCACTCATCAATCCCTGAAGTGGCTGGCCTTTACGGTCCGAAGAATGTGACAGCAATCGAGGTTGTATCCTCACCAACGAGTCCGAAGAAGAAATCGCTACGGATTTCCTGCGGGATCGACGTTTTTCCGAGCGGTAGTGCGGACACACTGGAGACGATTGCCCGTGCGGTGCCCGGAATCCGATTAACGCGGACTCGCGTGTTCTCCTTCGGAGGTTCCTCAGCAGTCCACTCGACGGTCAGCATCGCCTCGATATCGCGCCAAGCGGTGATATATCGATGGTCGAATCGGGCGAGGAAGTGATCCCATTCCGTACGCTCTCCATCCGTCTCCCAGGCGACGGGCTCAATTTCCTTCCGCCTGAGCCGGCGTACCCAACCGCGAAGCTCGCGCATGCTTGCGAACGCTGTCCCGACTTTCTCCACCGCTCGCACGGCTTGCGGCCGCGACCTCATTCCAGCTTGCATGAAGAGGGCGGAAGCCGGGTTCGGCACCCCATACGTCAGGCACAATGCGAGCGTTCCTCCTGGTGGATCCCCGTCGGTCGTACCAAGGTGCTCCAGATGCAGGCGCGCAGCTTCGACGGCCCAGACAAGGCGATAAACCACGTTGTCCTGTATGAAGCTCACGCCGTCGTTGTCTGTGCATGACCCGAGGGCTGTTCCGCAGAGCCAGTGGCCGAGCACATCCTGCCAATTCTCGATCGGATCGTCAGGAAGGAATGGGCCGACAGTGAAGAGGATTTCCGCCAGCTTCACAGTATTTTTGACGGCGTCCTCAAGGTTTCCTGTCCCGATTGCCTCCTCGGCACTCCGAAGAAGCTCTCCTACTTCTTGCAGTCGTTCCTCGATGGCTGTGCCGGCCTTGAACCCGATGCTCGCTGCGAAGAACGCTCGACGTCTGTTCGTGGTTGTGTAGGTCCAAATCCACCGCGCTCTCCCGCGGATCACAGACTCCTGCAGCGACCGTACCTGTGGAGTTTCTCGTTGGAGGCGTCGTTGCCAGTACGAACTCTGCAAACAGCTATCCAGGTAGTCGGCGACTTTTTCTGTCGGCATGTCCAGTGTATCCACGATCCCCAGGATCGCCGTGTCGAGCTCATTCAGAGCGACTTCGAGCCACTGGTCCCACGTGTCGCCTTCCTTCTTCTCAACCTGCCACTGGCTTTGGAGGTTCATGACATACTGCGCCAACTCGTCAGCCGTGCAATTGAGCCGGGATTGAAGCACGGTGATGATGATCCGAAGAAGTTCACGAACGCCGCTTTCGAGCTGCCGGCGCTGTGCCTGGAAGATGAGTCGCCTGAAGGCAGCAAGTCGGCCACCGACTTGCTTAGTGTCGAAAATTGGGAGAACGTACAGACCGTCCAAGTCAACGAAAGCGCGGCCGACCCGGCCCACGACATTGGCGAATTCCTTGGCGGGGATCGCCTTGCCAGCGCGATAAAGAGACCGAAAGAGCAGCACGCTGAAACAGAGGTCTAGACCCTGGGCAAGGGTGGGGGAGCAAATGCAGACGGGCAAGACGCGTTTCCGCAGAAGCGTCTCAATTTCGCCAAGGAACTGCCTTGGCAGGGAGCCATGGTGGACAGCGATTCCGAGTGCGAGGCTCGCAACGGCGGGATGGTCTTTCCCAAGCCACTCCTCTCCGATGCGAATGGCATCACCGAGCAACTGCTGCTGTTCGGCGCTGATGACTCCGGGAAAATAGCCTTGCTTATGTGCCCGCAGAAATGCTTCCGCAGTCGGTTCGACGAAGGACTTCTGAGGGCAATACAAGAGCACTGTTTGCCCGCGGTTCAAGAAACTGGCTGCCCCAGCGACAACGAACTCTTGGTCGTTTTGTGGAAAGCTATTCTTCCTCTTCCCCGACGCCGGCATCGATTCGACGAATCGCGGAACGAACGGAGTTTCCCGTTCAACGTCGAACTCCAAGCGGCCGACATTTCCAGTCCATTTCAGATTTCCGGGACGCTGCCGCGTCGGCCGCCACGTCGAGCGAACCGCTGTGCCTGGTGCGTCGGAACGCAGCCAAGCAGCGAAATCTTCAAAGGCGTCGCCTTCGCTAAACACTGCGGAAAGGCACACAAGCCGACGCTCCGATGCGTCGGTCCGGCGAAGCAGGCGTTGGACAAGCATTTCGTAACGAATTTCACGCTCGCTCAGCCCGATCATGTGCCCTTCATCCAGCACGATGAGGCCGACATCGTCTATGACCGTCGGCTCCTGGCGAATAGCAAAATCGAGTTTCTCCGGCGTTGCCACGACGATCTTCGCTGACTTCAATGTCGTCAGATCGTTGTGGGCGACCCCACTGGCACCGTAAACGGAGGTAACGCTGATACCCAGTGGTCGAAAGGCGCGGGCGAGGCTGTGCTCGACCTGTGCCGAGAGCGCCCGTAGAGGCGTCACGTACATGACACGCCGCTGATCTGCCAACGTGCGAAGGATACGGAGTTCGGCAATGCGGGTCTTGCCAGCACTGGTAGGCATGGCAACGACAAGATCATCCGTCACATCGATCACGCGTCGAGTTGCCTGAACCTGGGAAGGCCACAAGTCGATTTCCGCCAAATCCCTTGTTGCCAGCATCTGGATGAAGCGTTCGCGGAGCAGCGGCCAGTGCTCAGGACCGCCATCGCGCGGAAGCACAATACGCAGCGAGTTCCCCCAGAGGCCATCGCACAAGTGGCGTGCAACCTTGAATGCCCACCAAAGGGCGACGTGATTCGCTTCAGCCGCACCCGACTCTCCGCTTATCAGAAGTTCCATCGCGGTGCCGAAGTACTGCTCGCGGCCCGTTAGGAGAGCGACCTCGAACGTTGCGATCGTCCGATGGAAGACGCGAGTCAGAGCGGTGGCAATGACATCGTCAACGGTGAAATTGCCGTCCGCCCGCAACCGTTCAGCCACACCTTCGTCTGTATTTGAGGCATCCTGGAGCCAGCGGCCGAAAGTCAGGCGGAGGCCGCTCAGGTCGCGACGCATTAGCTGGACTAGCGCCCGCTCGTAGGAGGCGAGATTGAAGTCGGCGAGATCCCCTTCGAAGAGGCTGTACGCTCGCGCAGCGTAACCTCCGATATGGAACGCCGCAGCCGCCAGGGTCAAGTGAAAGCCGCGGGAGACTTCACTGATGCTGTCGTGGCGTGCTGCTGAGTCGATCGCCTCTGCGGCCGCATACAATCCGCGGTCGATCCTCCCGGCATCACCCTCAGCTTCGCGGAGTCTGAGCGAGGTAGAAAGGAGCTGGAATCCGTGATCGAGCAGGTCGAACGTGAGGTCGGGGCTGAAATTCGGTGCGTCGGGCGGAAGGCGGCCGTCGCGCCAGATAAGGCCACGCGCCAGCCCTCTGGCAATTAGATTCTCTCGGTAGCCCGGCTGAAGCAAACCCTCAAGCCTCTGGGCGATTTCGGTGGGGGTTTCCGGCATGTATACTGTCGAACAGGTTAGTGATGAAATCCTGGTGGTCAACAATTACACAGCCAACCAGGTGACGGCGAATCGCGGTAGAGCCGTCTGCGCGGTGTCGTTTCAAGTGCCGCATCGGGTCGTTGCCCGAAAGGCTGAAGACAAGGTGCTCGATATCGCCCGTTCGCGGCGGACGCGACTGCAAACCTTCAAAGACTTTCGCTTCAACGTCACGATCCATTTCACGCAAACGCGAAGAAATAAAGGCCAGGGAACTTGGATTTGGCCTACCGCCGTTCTTCTGCAAGCCGTCAACGGCTTCTCCGATCACCGCACCACTCAAGGCTGCGCGACTCTTAGATTCCGCCTTAAGCACTTTCCATCGCTGGCCGTCCCGCCGTATTCCGATGACGTCATCTCCCCGCATGGTCGTGTTTCGGTCGTCCTTCCAGCGCAAGCGTTTGATGGGGACGCGATATTCGGTGCACTGGTCGATGTACTCAGTCGCGAGAATCTCGCCGAAGTCCCCCGAGCGTACGCGCTTCGCCGAGGGCATCTTGTTCCGAATGTATGCGAGCGTCTTTGCAAATCCGCCGATCTTGTTCACCACATCAAGCCCAGCGAGGTGATCCTTGACTGTCTCCTGTATCGCGGGCTGTACGATGGCCCGTTGCCCGTCATGTTCGCGCAACATTACCAACTCCGGGACACCCGTGTCCGGATGGGTTTCATTCATCCAAGCCTTAAGGGAAAGGGCAGCCATTGGGCATTTTTACTTCCCGAGTCGCTACCTTGTCAACTGGACATGGCTGGCATTAAGCTCCCCAAGGGAACCCCCACCTGGTAACTCCGCAACATCACCAATAGCCCCTCCCCGTTGGGGAATTGTTTTTGGCTGACGTCGATTTTCACAAGGTTAGGGACGCCAACATTTGAGGAAGGCGCAAGATCCAACCACCGAATAATACGGCTGTCCCGCAATATGACAGTCATCATCGCCGTCACCGAATGTCAACGGACGCCTGCGGTGTCCTGCGGAACTCGTCAAGGGCCTGCCGCAAGAAAATCGCAAAAAAATGAGCATCCCCTTTGGCGCAATCGCGACATTGACGTGACAATGGGTCGGCATTTGGAAATGTCCAACCTCGGCAAACGTAGGCTGACTGGGGGCGAGCAGATTACTGTTAAGATTCCATTAACAAAGTTGTGGTACGGTA
>DASRAT010000212.1:0-4342 GCA_035638015.1 Gemmataceae bacterium
ACCGGCGTGAGCGGCACAAGTTCGTCAGCTTTCAACATGATGCAACAACCCTCCTGACCGGAACCTTCATCATATCGCATCATGGAGGTAGTTTTTCAGCGGGCTCCAAAGGAGACACTGACTCTCCTGGCCTCTTGCTACTTTCATCATACCTGAACATACGTTCACAATGCAAGGGGAAAACCAAAAAAGTCTGACGTGGCACTGCTTGACGGACGCCAGGCTCGGCTTGGTTATTCGGTCAGACTCGGACGGCGTCCGTCAAGCAGTGGCATGGCCGGGCGTTTCAACGCCCGGAATGTATGACAGCCGGGTGCCACTGGCGGCTTGCCGCCAGTGAAACCGCTGCCTACCTTCCAAACCTAACCCCCTAAGACGGAGGCCATGCCAGTCACCGGGAGATTGCAAGGGGAGTAGGTGACAACATTGCCATGTGCGAATCAAACCTGCCCATTCAATTTTGCCACGAATTCACGGCTTTCCGCAGGGAAAAGCCGTTGAACCCTATTGGAGCTGAGATCTGTGGGGTCGAAGCGAGACTCGAATTACGGTGCCACACTGGCGGCAAGCCGCCAGTGGCACCCGGCGACCGCTGCGCGGTCAATCCGGGCAACGCTACTTCCACATCTCCGCCAACAACCCCGGCCGGTGATAGCGGCGTAACGTCACCTCGTCATAATGCATTTTCAGCGTTCCCGGTTCGCGATAGGCGACGAACTTCCAGGCCCCGGGCGAACCGTCGAAACGCCCGTCGGGGGTGATGACGAGCCATTCCTTGCCGGCGTCGAGGCTGTAAAGGCGGCAAAGCTCGGTGCTGGTGGCGGTGTCCCAGAGGCGGGTGGAGCCGTCGTAAGATGTGGTCCAAAGATGCTTGGCATTGGCGCTTAGAGCGATGCTGTTAATAAAGTGCGTGTGGCCATTGGGGAAGGCTTGACGTTTCTTGCCAGTGGACGTCTCCCATAGTATTGCCGTGTGGTCATCTGTGACAGTGACGAGCAGCTTGCCGTCGTCGCTCAGCGCCCCAATGTACCCCTCGAAGGTCTGGAGTTTTTTGCCCGAGGTTACATCCCATAGGATCGCGGTATCGTCCATCGAACAGGTCAGAACCTGCTTGCCATCAGCGCTCAAGACAACTTTCCAAACGACGTCGGTGTGCTCCTGGAAAGTCCACAGTTTCTTGCCGCTGGCTGCCTCCCACAGAATCGCGGTTTTGTCCCAGGAACCGGTGACGAGCAATTTGCCGTCGCCGCTCAGGGCAACGCTCCACACTGTTAAGGTGTGTCCCTGGAAAGTCTGGAGCTTTTTGCCACTGGCTGCCTCCCACAGAACTGCGGTTTCGTCGGCACCGGTGACAACCAATTTGCCGTCGCCGCTCAGGGCCACGCACCCGACATGATGGAACTTGGGACCCTGAAAGGTTTGAAGTTTTTTGGCCGTGGTGGTCTCCCACAGGACTGCGGTCTCGTCCCAAGAACCAGTGGCGAGCAGCGAGCCGTCGCGGCTGAGTGCCACGCTGGTTATTTCGCCTTTATGTCCCTGGAAAGCACGAGGTTTGCCTGTAGCAGCATCCCATAGCATCGGGACATGGTCCTTGGCGCCGGTGGCAGCCAACCTGCCGTCGCCGCTCAGGGCCACACTTGTGACATGGGCCATGTGCCCTTCAAGGGTCAGACGTTTCGTGCCTTTGGTGGCTTCCCATAGGACCGCGGTACCATCACGAGAGCAGGTGATACCCTGACTTCCGTCGCCGCTCACTGCTACACCGTGGAGTTCCGAACTATGGCCTTTGAAAGTCTGACGTTTCTTGCCTGTGGCCACCTCCCACAAAATAGCGGTTTTGTCCTCCGAGCCAGTGACGACCTCACGGCCGTCGCCACTCAAAGCCACGCTCAGGACTTCGTTGCCATGGCCTTGAAAAGTTCGGCGCTTTTTGCCCGTTTGGGCATCCCACAAGATTGCGGTTTTGTCGCCGGAGCCGGTGACAAGCAACGTGCCATCACTGCTGAGGCACACGCTGCTGATCCAGTTTGCGTGCCCGTGGTAAGTCTGGAGCAACTTTCCCGTCTTGGTTTCCCATAACATCGCGATCGTGTCATAGGAGCCGGTGACGAGCAGCTTACCGTCTCCGCTCAGCGCCACGCTGGTGATGCCGGCTTGTCCCTGAAAGTTCTGGAGCTTTTTGCCCGTGGCTGCGTCCCACAGAATCGCGGTATTGTCCATGGAACCGGTGACAATAAACTTGCCGTCTTCGCTCAGCGCGACGCTTCTGACAGCGTTCGCGTGCCCCTGAAAGGTTTGCAGCTTTTTTCGCGTGGTTGCTTCCCAGAGGATCGCGGTATGGTCATGTGAGCCGGTGACGAGCAGCTTGCCGTCGCGACCCAGTGCCACGCTGGTCACGGTGCTTGTATGGCCAGCGAAGGTTTGCAGTTGTTTGCCCGTGGCCGTCTCCCACAGAATCGCGGTCATGTCCATTGAGCCGGTGGCGAGCAGCTTGCCGTCGCTGCTCAGGGCCCCGCAATAGATTGGCCCGATGTGGCCGAGCTGGGGCACCAGTTGCAGCGGCAGGTCCTTGGCTTTCGTCGGTCCCTGGCTGCGGAGCGTTGGGGCTTTGGTGCCTGCGACGCCGGCCACGGTCAGGGCAAGAGAGGCGCTCAGCGTCAGGAGTAAGAACTGCTTATTCATTCGAGGCGGGCTTTTGAGTTCGCGGCCGCCATTATCGACGGCATTAGTCGCTTCAGAGATACTCAGGGCACCGACAAGATTAATGTGATTTTTACTACTTCACCCTTTTTTGTTCCCGTTCGTTCATCCGGTTCGTCGGCAATGAATATCTTTGCCGGAATCATGAGTTCATCATCGCCCTTTTTGGCGAAGACAACATTCTTGAGGCCAAAGTCGAGCCGCTCTTCTTTTCCCTTTCTCTTGTTGGGGCCTTTGAGGATCGGGGGTATCCACTCCATGATCTCACAGGTCTTGGCCAAAGTCAGAGTCATCCGTTCGCCAACGGGATCTCCGGACCCTTTTTTCGGCAGTGTTCTATAAACAATGACGCCTTTCTTGGTATCGACATCGACGATACGTACCACCAGTTCTGTCGCGGTGGCAATACTCGCCAAGCCCAAAACTATTACTATCGCTGCGAAAAAACGAGTCTTGTTGACGGTTTGGACGCCTGGGGAAGGGAGGTTGCGCGTGGATTTCATGGTAGTCCGCCTTTATGGCGTGAGAGTGTCATGAACGACTTCTGCTTTGCGCGGGTTTTGCGACGCGCGTTCGCCATTATACGTTCAATCGGGGTGGATGCGGGAGCGTGAGGCGAGATTCATTTGGAAAGCTAGCACGTGCAAGGTTGGCGTTCTTGGCGTTCTTGGCGTTCTTCGGAAAGTGCGTTCAACGGATGGCTCGTGAAAACCCTGCGCCCCTTGCGCTCCTTGCGCCTCTTCGGCTGCTAACATTGTGCCCTGGTTTTAATGCTCGCCAATTTATAGCTTGCCACCACGGGCATTCTCTTGGATCACCACGGATTTCGTAACACCTTGCATGCAACCCACCCGCCTCACAGTCTGCCTCTTCGCCGCCGGATTCATTCCGTTCCCGACCGCCATCGCCCTGGCTTTGTTCGGCAGCAACACTACATGGATCTACTTTCTTGTCTTCGGCTTCGACGCCGGCCTCGTGTTGCTTCTGTTTGGCGACGCCTTGCTCGGCTCGCGCGGTCACAAATTGAAAATCACCCGCGAAAAACCGCCACGCCTTTCCGTCGGCGTCGACAATGAAGTCACGTTGCTGATCGAAAACCGCGGCCGGCGTCGGCTCGATCTGTTTGTCCGCGACGAGACACCGCCAGGCTTCAAGGTCGAACCGCCCCTGCTTCAAACCAGCGTGCCGCCGCGCGGTTGGGTCCGCCTGGCTTACCGCCTCTTGCCCACCGAGCGCGGCAACTTCCGCTTCGGCAATGTGCACGTCCGCCTGCGTTGCCCACTGCGCCTGGCCTGGATCGACACGACGCTGGACGCCGAAGAAGACGTGCTGGTCTATCCCAATCTGCTCGAAGTCCGCCGTTACGAGGCGATGGTGCGGACCACTCTGGTGCGAACCGGCGGCTACCACATCAAACGGCTCCCCGGCGCCAGCAAAGAGTTCAGCCATTTCCGCGAATACACCGTCGATGACGATTATCGCCACGTCAACTGGAAAGCGACCGCCCGCCGCGCCAAACCGATCACCTCGGTTTTCGAGAGCGAGCGCAGCCAGGACATCATCTTTTGCCTGGACGCCGGCCGCATGATGGCCGCCCGCGTCGGCACCCTGACCAAGCTCGACCACGCCATCAACGCCGTCC
>DASRAT010000213.1:0-5936 GCA_035638015.1 Gemmataceae bacterium
CTTCTGACCGCCTCTATTTCGAACCGCTGACATTTGAAGACGTGATGAATATCGTCGACGTCGAAAACCCGGAGGGTGTGATCGTGCAGTTTGGCGGTCAGACGCCGCTTAACCTGGCTCGCGCCTTGCACACGGCGGGAGCGCCGATCATCGGCACGACCGTGGACAGCATCGACACCGCCGAAGACCGCGAACTGTTCAAGGAGATGATCGACCGCCTGGGCTTAAAGCAGCCGCCCAATGGCACGGCCCTCGATGTTCAACACGCCATTCACGTGGCCCGCCAGATCACCTATCCCGTGCTTGTCCGTCCAAGTTTTGTCCTGGGCGGCCGGGCCATGGAGATTTGCTACGACGAGACATCGCTCAAGCGCTATGTCGAAAAGGCCATGGAGGTCTCGCCGGGCAAGCCGATCCTGATCGACAAATTCCTGGAATCCGCCATCGAGGTGGATGTCGATTGCCTTTCCGACGGCACGCGGACCATCATCGGCGGCGTCATGCAGCACATCGAGGAAGCCGGCATCCACTCCGGCGACTCGGCCTGCGTCATTCCGCCGCACAGCTTGCCGGCGGACGTGATTGAGGAAATCAAACGCCAGACCAAGGCGATGGCGGCGGAACTGCGGGTCAAGGGGTTGATGAATGTGCAATTTGCGGTGCAAATAGGGGTCAGGGGTCAGGGGTCAGGGGTCAGATCGGAGGTCGCCAAATCGCTCACAGGGGAATCGGCTTGCCTTACCCCTGACCCCTCACCCCTGACCCCTTTGATTTTCGTGTTAGAGGTCAACCCCCGCGCCAGCCGCACCATTCCCTTTGTTGCCAAGGCCACGAATGTGCCGTTGGCCCGCTATGCGGCGCTGGTGATGGCGGGCAAAACGCTCGACGAGCTTGGATTGCATGAAGAGGTGGTTCCCAAGCATTTCTCCGTGAAGGAGAGTGTGTTTCCGTTCAACAAGTTTCCGGGTGTGGACATTATTCTGGGGCCGGAGATGCGTTCGACCGGCGAGGTCATGGGCATTGCCGACACGTTTGCGATGGCGTTTGCCAAGAGCCAGACGGCGGCCACCAGTGCGTTGCCATTGGAAGGGACCGTTTTCGTGTCGGTTTCCGACCGCGACAAGCCAGAGGTGCTTGGGATTGCCAGGGGTCTGACAAAACTTGGCTATCGCTTGATTTCCACCAGCGGCACGGGGCGGGCATTGCGGGCGGCGGGAATCGACGTTGAGGTCATTCCCAAGATCCAGGAAGGCCGGCCCAATTTGATCGATTTGATGAAAAACGGCGAGGTGGCCCTGGTCATCAACACACCGAGCGGCAAGGGGGCACGAACCGACGAAGGCCAAATCCGGGCCTCGGCGGTGGCGCATGGCGTCACTTGCATTACCACCCTGGCGGCAGCTCAAGCGACTGTGGAAGCCTGCGCGGCCTTGCGGCAGCGCCCGTTGAGCGTCAAGCCATTGCAAGAGTGGTTTGCTAAATGACTGCCGCTTGCGGTTCAGCATTCGTCGCTTAACCTGGCACTGACATCGATTTGCCGTTGTCCCGTGAGTTGATCGCCAAAATAAACGGCGCCGCCTTTTCCACCCACGCTTTGGGCGTCGGATACCTTGCGGCGGTACCGCCGAAACAGCTGCGGAGCATGTCGGTGTCCACCACCCCCGGATCGAGCGGCACCGCCGCCATGCCGCGCGGCAATTCCAGAGCCAAAGCCTGCGTCATGCCCTCGATGGCCCATTTGCTGGCGCAATAAGGCGCCACTTCCTTGGCCACCGACCGGCCCCAGCCGCTGCTGAAGTTCACGATGATGCCCGCCTTGCGTGCCACCATGGCCGGCACGAAATGGCGAATGACATTGGCCACGCCCTTGATGTTGATGTCCACCAGCAGGTCGAACTCCTCCGCCGGCACCTGCCAGAGTGGTGTGTTTTTGTTGATAATGGCGGCATTGTTGATGAGGATGTCCGGCGCGCCGCGGCTGGACAGCAGCCGGGCCGCCCACGGCTCGACCTGGCTTTCGCGGGCCACGTCCACCAGTCCGAAATCGTGAGCTCCCTGATATTTGTGCCGCAGCGATTCGACAAATTCGCGGGACCGGCCGCAGCCCAGGACGGTGTGGCCCAGCTCAATGAACTTTTCGACCAGGGCAAGACCCAGACCGCGCGTGGCGCCTGTCACCACAATTGTTTTCGGTTGATTACGCGCCACGGATGGTTCCTCAAGAGCGGCTAATTTGCGACGTGGTTGATAGTCCCATACTTTCGTCTCAAAACAAACAAAAAAGCCGGCAAGTTGCCTTGCCGGCCAAAATAATTGGCTTCATGCTGGCACACGACCGATGGGGTGGTTTTTGTAGGACGGCATAGGAAGGCCGCCCTACAAAGGCGTGTTCGTCACTTGGCCACTTGGCCCAGCGGCAACGCAGAATCTTTGTTCCCAAGGTAGACCTCGTTGACCGCCGGGGGGTTGTTGGCCACGAACGTCTGCAGGACTTGTGGCGATTCGATCTTGCGAAGCACCTTCATTTGAGCCATGACGTCCTTAATGTTGGTCCGCACTTTTTCGTCCAAGGACTTCGCGGCCGGCGTGTTCTTGAGGCTTGCCGACATGACGGGCAACACTTCCTCCAGTGCGCCGGCATAGTATTTCCACGGCAAGATCGCTTGCGGCCCGTCTTTGCCTTTGGGAACCGCGCTGAAAATGGGAAAATCCTCGCCGTAGGCGCTGGCCATGTCGATCAGCACATTGGCAACGACATACACGGCCAGCTCGTTGTTGTAGATCTTCACGCCCGCCGTCTCCAGCTGGGCAATGCCAATCACGGCTTCCAAACGCTCCGACAGGGAATAGGGCGGCCCCACAGCCGCGGGACTGCCACTGGCAATTTTCAGTAAATGGAACGCGACCGGACCCGCAAACGTGCCTTTTTTGATCTCGTAAATGGGCTTGCGCAACTGGGCCAGAGCCTTGACACCCTCGCGGCGAACATAGCGGTAGGCATTGTCGTATTCCGCTCCCGTCCCCTCGGGTGGATAGGGCTGGTCGATGAACTTGACGATGGCCTCCAAGCGAGCAAGCTCCCGATCGCGTTTCTTTTCCTGTTGCTGGAAGTTATCTTTGCTGTCCAGTTCGGGCCCGCCGGGGTTGTTTAGCTCACCCATGGCCTTGATGGCGCACATGCGAATGAAGGGGTGGACGACAGGTTTGCCGTCTTTATCCGTTTCAACCAGCTTGAGCAAGAATTCGTGGACGGCGTTTTGCTTGCATTTGGCCAGCACAGGCAGCAGCAATGCGGCATTGGTGACAGTCGCTTGATGATTCTTGAAGTCCCTGGCATGGGAATCGGGGTCGAGGAGGATCTTACTGAAATTAGCGATCAACTCGGGGGCCAGCAGCTTCATGAACTCTTGGTTGGTGCCCTTCTTGGTGGCGGGACTGTCCATCAGCTTGTTGAACTCATCGTACACGTCCTTCAAACTGCTGTCCCATTTTTGATACCCGGGCCAGGTGACCCTGCCGACCAAGTACCTACCGGCCACCTCCAACAAGGCCTTATCTTTGGCCGCATCGGGGACGGTTTTGTATTCGCGCAGCGCCTCGTAGCGATCTTTGTGCGTTGTGGTGAAGGGTATGCCGGTGTTTTCCGAGGTGCCGATTTGCTGTTGAGCGCTGACGGGCGCGACCAAGCGGCCGGCGGCCACGATCACGGCCAACCCGGCCAGAAGCCGACCAACGCCTGGTGTGCAATGCTGCATGTCGTGAAGCTCCCAGATTGCGGACGATGATCCCTGAAGGTTGAACCTAGCAAGACAGTGGCTGCACTGTCAAGCCTGCGAAAGATAGAGGCGTCTGAAGCACCGGGAGTTTCAAGAGAAATGCCGTTCAAGGGCGGAATGAAGGGAATTGAGATGCGTGAACACACAGCTGCAAGCCGCGCTGCTCGCAACATGTGAGTTGGCTAAATGGCGCCGCTGCCCGGGCGCGTTCCAACCATTTAGCCGCCGGGCCTTGCTGGCCAAGCGTGTACCACACCAGATGCAAATACCAACACGGCTGAGCCTCAGCCGGCCGCTCGACACGGGCCTGCGCCAATTCTCCCGCAGCCCGGCACAGCAGGCCTTCAACAGGCAACTTGCCGGCGCCGTCGGGTAGCTTGGCCCGCTCCAGGGCCAACAGATAAAGGCCGATGCCGCGATGCAGATGCAAGGCGTAATCGTCGTCCAGGGCGTCGGCGATCTCCATGAGCAGACTGTGGCAGCGCACCTGTAAGCGGAGGGTCTTGTCGCCTAGCTCCTGGGCCGCGGCAATGGCAAGCAAGAATTGCTGTTGCGCTACAGTCAGCTTGGCCTGGTGAAGCAACAATTCCGCGTAGTGCACGCGAACTTCGAAATGCTCGGGATGATCGGCCAGGTACTTGGCAAGATGTTCGGAAGCGGCGATTTCCTCGCCTTTTTCCAGATGGGCGGCCGCTTGGCTCAAATGGGAACGTGGCGGGTCGGCCTGAGCCGCAAGACTCGGCTCAAAGAAGCCAATGGGCCGCACTGCATCGGTCTCGCCATCGGAGGGCGTTACGCCGTGACAGCCCAAGCACAATAGCCAACAAACCGCCCAGCCGTGGCGCGGGGTCATGTCGCCACCTCGGAGGAGAAGGGAAAATCCTCTGCTCCTGATTATCGCCAAGTTCGGCAGGAAGGGTTGAGTTCGCCAGATTTGTTGAAGATGAGGGGCCGGTAATTGGTAGGACGGCCTTCCCAGGCCGTCCTCCACGGGCCGCGATTTAACTCTGCATGCTTTCGGACAATTTGCTGAGCGCCTCGCTCTCGATTTGCCGCACACGTTCCCGTGTCAGGCCGAGGCTCTCGCCGATTTCCTTCAATGTCTTCGGCTCTTCGCTATCCAGCCCAAAGCGCATGCGCAGCACAGTAGATTCCCGCTTATCCATTTTCTCCAGCATGTCGTGGACGTGATGCAGATCGTCCGCCTCGACCATTTCCAGGTCCGGTGTCTTGGCATGGCCGTCCATAACCATCTCGTCCAGCGACCAACCGGACTCTGGTTGATCGGTCTGCGGGACCGCATTGTAAACCCTGATCGCTTTTTTGATGATCGACAGCTTCTTCTTGGGCAGGTCCAGGCTGCTGGCGATTTCTTCGTGGGTCGGCGGCCGACCCAGTTCATCCTGGAGTTTCGCGGATGCACGTCGCCACTTGGCCAGCAATTCGACCATATACGCCGGCACGCGAATCGTTTTGGCCGTATTGACCAAAGCACGTTTGATCGACTGCTTGATCCAGTAACTGGCGTAGGTGCTAAAACGCGTATTCATGGTGGGATCGAAACCCTGGACGGCGCGCAACAGGCCCAGGTTGCCTTCCTCGATGAGGTCTTGAAGGCCCAGGCCCTTGCCCGTGTAGCTGCGGGCGATGTTGACGACCAGGCGCAGGTTGGCCCGGACCATGCGATCGCGGGCAGCGTTGTCGCCGGCCTCGATGCGGTAGGCAAGCTGCTTCTCCTCGTCGGCATTGAGCAGCGCCGTCTCATTGATTTCGCGGAGGTAAGTTTCCAGCGGCGATTGCACGGCTTCACCACGGATCCGGCGGGGGCGTGTCATGGTGTGGTATCCAGGGCCTGGGAACGCGACGGCCGCAAATCCATTCGCGAGCACGTCACGGTCATTGCGGGTTTGCTTGGCCGTGCGAATTAAACGCAGCGGCCAATATCCCTATCGACTTCCCAAAGTGCCAACTCAACGGAAGCTGCCGGGGCAAGTGAGAATCCGGGAGATTTGCGTGGACAGGAAAGGGCCAATTGGCGCTATCGGCTTCTGAAGCTTGTCGTGCGCAACCGCTGCAAACGGCATAATCGGCGCGGTCAAATTGAGAGAAACTTCGCCTGCAGACCAAGGCCGCCAAGGCCGCCAAGGCCGCCAAGGCCGC
>DASRAT010000214.1:0-17151 GCA_035638015.1 Gemmataceae bacterium
CAGCGATTGACGTAACGCAGGAACGACGTGTCCTTGTTGTCGGAGGAGAAATCCTTGACGACGCTCAGGAAATAGCCGACGCGGTCGTCGGCGATGCGCGGCTGGTAACCGTCGTCGGGAAGTTGGACCATGCCGTAGTGAACGACGATGGTGTTGCCGCGGTCGTCGATGACGCTGTCGTCGCCGCCGGCGAAACTAAAACCACCGCGGGTCGGTGAGAATGTGGCGGCCACCTGAAGCTCGACATTGCGGGGAAAAGCCTTGATCTTGCTCCAGGTGCTGCGGCTGGCGTCAAACGAGCCGAGCTTGAGCTGGGCGAAATCCTGCATGAAGATGTCGTTGAAATCGATCAGATAGCTCTGCCGGCTGGGATGTACGCTGTGGATCTTGAGAGCGAGCAGCACCGAATCGTTGTAAGTGGTCTCGACCGCCTTGGCGACCGGAGCGCCGGGGTTGGCTTTGAAGCGAACATTGCGGCGAACCAGGTGCAGCTTGTTCTCGCCGACCTTGCGGAACATCAGGACCCATTGCTCGTCAAAATTGAGTGTGAAGCCGCCGAGACCGCCGCCACGAGCCACCGCGATGGGCAACAGAAACGGCCGTTCCAGTTGATCGGGCCGGATCTCGGCATAAAGATGTTCACCCTTGTGATAAAGCTTGTAGAGGCCGTCGTACTCTTTAGCGCCTTTGACGACTTTATCGAACGGTTCGAATTTGACGTCGCCGTCGTCCTTGCCGGAAACCGGCGTCGGTTGTCCGGCGAACTGCGGGGCCGGGCTAATCAGCAAAATGGTCCCAAGACTCAAAAACAGCAGCGAGCGTCGCATGGGTGTCTCCCTTGAAGAGGCTGCAAGGTCATGGCATCTTCTCCAGGTTAACGAAATGAGGCGGGGGAGCAAAGGGAAATGAGGGGTGGGGCGAACGGAATAAAGGCCGGAAGGGCCGACATTTCACGAAAAGAGGGAAGGTTGATCCTTTTCCCTATGCGACAAAGCGCGAACTATATCCGCCATAGGCCCGTTTACGGGCCTTTTCGCGCAGCGGTTAGGCCCGCCGTTTACGGCGGGTTTTGTTGTCAAACGGCTCCCATTTACGTCCCCGGCTTCAAGTGCGCCTTCATGAAATCGCGCTGAAGGCCAGTGTAATGCGCCCCACTGATGCCATGCCGCGACAGCGGGTAGAGCTGAATGTCAAACACCTTGTTCGCCTGTTGCAAGGCATGGGCCAGCTGGATCGAATTGCCGGCGTGGACGTTGTCGTCCTTGAGGCCGTGGGCGAGCAGCAAGCGGCCGGTGGTGTTTTTGGCGGCCTTGACGCAGGAGGTGATGTCGTAGCCGTTGGGATTCATTTGCGGGGTTTGCATGTAACGCTCGGTGTAGATCGAGTCGTAGTTGTGCCAGTCGGTCGGCGGGGCGCCCGCAATGCCGGCTGCGAACAGTTTGCTGTGGGTCAGGGCGAAGGCGGCCATGAAGCCGCCGTAGCTGTGGCCGCTGATGCCGACGCGTTTGGAGTCGGCCCAGGAATTGGCGGTGATCCACTTGACGGCGTCCTCAATGTCGGAGAGTTCCGAGACGCCGAGTTGTTTGTAACAGGCCCATGCGGAGATGGCGCCCTTGTTGCTGGCGCTGCGAGGATCGACGTGCATGACGATGTAGCCCGCGTCAGTGAAGGCGGCGTCGCCGCCCTTGCCGCCGCCCTTGATCTGCGGCATGCGCGGGCCGCCGTAGGTTTTCACCCACACGGGATATTTCTTGTTGGCGTCAAAGTTGCTCGGTTTGGCGACAGTGGCCTGAATCGGCCAGCCGTCACGGGTCTTGATGCTGACGAGCTGGGTGCCACCTTTTTGGAATTCTTCGCGGATGTAAACGGGGTTGGTGTCCAGCACGCGAATGAGTGTGCCGTTGGCTTTGTGCAGGGTGACTGTGGCGGGCACGTCCCATTCGGTGACGGTATCGACGTACATGTCGCCGCGGGAGTTGTACTGGACTTCGTGATCGCCGCCGCCCTTGGTCACTTTTTGCATGTCGGTGCCGTCGAGCTTGACCTTCCAGGCGTTGTTGCCGCCGTCTTTGTTGCCGGAGAAGTAGACGTAGCCGGTTTTTTCATCGACGCGGCTGACGGTGGAGACTTCCCAGTCGCCCTTGGTGACGTCGGCGAGGAGCTTGCCGTCTTTGGAGTAGTGATAGATGTGCCGCCAGCCAGTGCGTTCGCTGAGGAAGAGGAACGTGCCGTCGGCGAGCCAGGTGGGGGCTTTGGGATATTCGACCCAGGCCTTGGTGGTGTCGCGGAACAGCTTGGTGGGCTTGCCGCCTTCAAGGCCGACGGTGCAGATATCGCACCAGGTCTGGCTGCGGTCCATGACGGCAAACCAGCAGGTCTTACCGCCGGGCAGCCAGCCAACGCGGCTGATGATGAAGCCTTTGTCTTTTTCGTAGGCGCTAAGGTCGACCCAGTTGACGTCGGAAGCACCTTTGGATTGCGCTGCCGCGAGAAGCGCTTTCTGGCCTTCTAAATTCTCAAGTATCTGCAGGTAAGACTTATCTTTACTAGTTACGAGATCGGGTCGCTTTTGCTTGAAAAAAAGTATTTCCGCTTCTAACTTGGCGACAAGTTCTTGGGCCCTCAGCAGTTCGCTGCTGATGGGAACCGGCGCCGCGGAGGCGATGGCAAACTTCACCAGCGGATTAGGATCCCCGGCGTTGGGATAACGCTCAGCCTCGGTCGTAGGTTGGAACTTGGTGAAATCGACAACAGTCGCCTTCGGCACTGGCGAATCATCAAGCCGGATAAATGCCAGGTGCTCTCCCGTAGAACTCCACCAGTAGTGTTTGCGGTTGCCGCGGCCGACGACTTCTTCCATGTAGACCCAGTCGTTCTTGCCGTTGAAGACGGCTTCGCTGCCGTCGGTGGTCAGGGCGCGTTCCTTCTTGGAGGCGACATCTTCGACGTAGAGGTTGTTGTTGCGAACGAAGGCGTTGTACTTGCCGCCGGGGGCTTGCGATTCAATCTCGTGGCCACCCTTGCCGGCTTTGCCTTTGCCCTTTTGCTTTTGGAAGGGGCCACCACTGGCAGCTACCAAATCATCGAAGATATCCAAATCGGTCCCGGTGTAAGGAACCGAGCGGCCACTAACCGCGTGGACTTTGCAGAGCACGCCATCTTTGACTTGTAGGAAATAATCGCCGTCTTCCATCCACTCGATCTTGGCCGGATCGCCCAGGAAATTCGGCACCGTTCCGTTGTCGATCATTTCGAGGGTGATCTTTTTCTTCGGGCCTTGTTCATTGGCGGGCGTTTTGGCTTTGATCAGATTCATCGCCGCCTTGGCGGGCAGGCGCAGGACCGGGAAATCGCCGCCTTCCTTGATGCCGGAGTCGAAGAAGTTCCAGGTCGCCAGGCCGTCCTCGGACTGCGGTTCGAGCCAGAAGGAGGCCAAGGTGCCGAGCTTCTGATTGGTGCGGACCACGATGGTGCCCGCCTTGATCTTGCGCGATTCCTTGCGGGCCTTGGCTTCCAGGCTGATGAGGTTGTGCATGCCATAACCGGCCTGATTGCCCTTGGCGGCTTTGACGCTGTCGATTTTGTAGGCCTCCACGTCCAGGTCGATGTCCTCGCGCAATTCTTCCACATCGACGCCGTGATGTTGCAGGTTTTGAATGGCCTTGGTAAACGTCGGCGGGATCAAGTAGGCGAAAGGCCGTGACACCGACAGCGTCGCTTCGGTTTTGTAAACCACGTCCAGCTTGTATTCGACCGACTTGCCGCCTTCTTCGATCGTCCTTGCGCCTTTCACGCCCAGGACCGTGGTTTTCCCTGGCAACGGCACCGATTTGTGCCGCAGAGCGACCATGGCCCCGGCCGGCGGATCGGTGTTGGCCTTGTCGGCGTCCGCCAGCAATTTGTTGATCTTGTCCTTGTTGTCAGCGGCGAACTCGAAGCAAGTTTTGACGAAGCCATAGGACGCCAGCACCCGGTCGCGATAAGGGGCGTAGCTATATGATTCGCTCAAGATGCCGATGCGATTGCGGAAGCCCTGATAATGGAAGCCATAACGCGGTTCCGCGGGCGTCGTCGTCCAGCTGCTAGGCTCACCGCCAGCCATGCCGCCCATGCCGCCAGCGCCGCCAAAATTGCCGTAGTAAAACGACTTGTAACCGCTGAATTTCTGCAAGCGCTGGCTGACATCCGGCAACATGACATCGCGGCCGAAATCGCGGATCAATTCGTTGGAGGGATGCCGCGGACTATCGTAGGTGAGCGTATATTGATGATTCGAGCCGTTGGTGGTGTGCAAGTCCATGACCACGGCCGGGTCCCACTGTCGAAAGAAACGGACCAGGCCTTGGCATTCCGGCGATTCGAGCTTGACGAAGTCGCGATTGAGGTCAAAGTTCTGCGAATTGTGACGAACGCCGACATCTTTCGGGCCCGCCTGGCTCTTGCGGTTTTGGCCCATTTTGTCGCCGCCGTCGGCGTTAAAATTGGGTGCGATGACAATGATGAGGTCCTTGAGCAACGGATGCTTTTTGGCCATGGCCACATCGCGTGCAAACGCTAGGGCCGCTTCCTTGCCGTCCACTTCGCCGGCGTGGATGTTGCCCATCGCAAAGACCACCATCTTGCCGCTCTTGGCCGCCTCCTCGGGCGTGGCTACCGGCGGATCGGCGATGATCATGAGCGTCAATTTGCGGCCTTCGGTGGTCTCGCCCATATCACTCAGCCTGACCAGCGGCGACTGCTTGGCCAGGTTCGTGCAAAAATCCAGCATCTGGGCATGCGTCGAGGTTTTGGTGTAGTTGCTCTTCTCGGCAACGGTGGCCAAGGAGTCCTGGCCGATAAGCTCGCTGGAGAGCGCGGCCAGCAGGGTCAAGGCGGCGAAAGAAACGAATGAAATGGCGCGAAGGTTCATGGTGCGGGGTCCGTGTGCCAAGGGAATGCGTGGTCACAATTACTAATACGCAGTATCGTCGGCGGCGGGCGGTTTGCAACCAAAAAACGTCAAATCGAGAATGGCCGACCGCTACACAAATAAACGTCCTCTGGCTAAATTCATGTCATGGAACCCTTTGCACGAATCGTCATCGGCTACCACGGTTGCACGGAGGCGTTTGCGCATGAGCTACTACTGGGCGCCAAACCACTGGATCAATGGCAGCCCAGTACAAACGACTGGGATTGGCTTGGACACGGTGTTTACTTTTGGGAACACTCGCCGGAGCGAGCCATGCGCTGGGCACGGGAGAAATTCACGGCTCAGGGAGACAAGCCAACAGTTGTGGGCGCGGTAATACAATTGGGACGGTGTTTTGATTTGCTTAACGAGGCAATGACGGAAATCTTGGCGCAAAGCTACCAGGAGCTGTCGGCGCCCTATGAGGCGGCTGGCAAGGTTTTGCCACAAAATCGTGGCCGGGACTGGAAGATTCGTGAATTGGATTGCATGGTCATCAATGACTGCATGAGGCGTCTGGCGAGCCACGGCGTGGTTTACGACACCGTGCGAGGCGCTTTTTTGGAAGGCGCCCCCGCCTATCCCAATGCGGGGTTTTCGCGCGAAGCGCATATCCAAATCGCAATCCGGAATCCGGCTTGCGTGCTCGGCGTTTTTAGGCCAAACTGGAAGCTATGAGCAACAGATTCCCCACACCCCGTGAACTCGCAGAGGAAGCCCTTCGTACGTTGCGCGAACATCCAATGACGCCACAGGAGCATTGGGAATTCTTAATCCGTGAAGGCATCATTGACCGCGAGGGCAAGGTCTTGGTTTGCAGGTACTTCAGAACGGACACACCGAACGGCAATGGAACGCCTTCGACTTCGGACGCGCCGAAGCAAGACAAAGCTTGATCTTCGACGCAAGGTATCCAGAAACCCAGGTGGGCTTTATCCGCGGCGGAGAGTGGGCGGGCTTCCCGATTATTGATGATCGACGACTCTCCTCATGCCCAACAAAAAAGCCCGCCAACCAGATTGTCGCAGCAAGTTTTGGGAAAAGAAAGGAAGAAACATCCTGAAACCCATGAGCAATAAGTGACAATTTCCTTGCATTTGCCTGCAACACGCGCATATTGGGTTCCGTCCCTGGATCACAGCGGAAGGAGACCATCATGCGGAAAATCAATTTGTTGCGAATTGCCCCTCTCGTGCTCGCCTGTTTCGCCCTGCTTGCTCCGCAAGCGCGCGCCGCCCAGGCCAATGAGCCGATCGTTTACACTGTCAAGTTCCCCGAACCGGCTAAGCAATACGCCCTGGTGGAGGCAGTTGTCCCGACCGGCAAACAAGCCGCCGTGGAAATGATGATGCCGATCTGGACGCCGGGCTATTACAAGGTTGAGAATTACGCCGCCAATATCCAGGAGCTCAAAGCGCGGACGCCCGACGGCAAGGCGTTGAAAGTGGACCAACCCAAGAAGAACCGCTGGACGATCCAAACCGACGGCGGCAAGGCCGTTGTCTTGACCTACAAGGTCTCGGCCAAACGCAGCTTCGTCACCAGCAATTACGTCGGCGACGACATGGCGGTGCTCAACGGCGGCCCATCGTTCATCACACTGGTCGAAAAGGCGAAGCGTCCCCATGACATTCATCTGGAGCTGTCGCCCAAGTGGAAAGAATCCATGACGGGTCTGGATCCCGCGCCCGACGGCAAGCCGCATCATTATCGCGCTTCCGATTTTGATACCCTTGTCGATTCGCCGATCATGGCCGGCAATCTGGCGATTACCGATTTCACGGTCGAGGGCAGCAAGCATTACGTTGTCGCCGGCGGCAACACCGCCCAGTGGGACGGCAAACGGGCCGCGGCCGACTTCGAGAAGCTGGTCAAGGAAAACCATCGCATGTGGGGCGGTTTGCCGTTCAAGAGATATGTCTATCTCTTCTCGCTCAAAGGCGGCGGCGGCGGGTTGGAGCACTCCAACTCGGCGCTGATGATGAGCGATGCCGCTTCCACGCGCGGCCCTGGCCCCAACCTTCGCTTTCTGCGGTTCGTCAGCCATGAGTATTTCCACGCCTTCAATGTCAAGCGGCTGCGCCCCGTGGAGCTGGGGCCATTTGACTACGAAAAAGAACCGCGCACCACGGGTCTGTGGGTCTCCGAGGGTCTGACCAATTACTACGGCGACCTGGTCGTTTCGCGTGCCGGCTTCGGCACTTTCGCAGATTGCTTGTCCGCGATGTCGGGCCACATCAACAGCCTTCAAAACTCGCCCGGCCGACTGGTGCAAACGCTCGACAAATCCTCGTATGACGTTTGGCAAGGGGGAGGCTCCGGCGTTGGCAAGAGCGACAAGACGATCAGCTATTACACCAAAGGCCCCGTTGTCGGCTGGCTGCTCGACGCCAAGATTCAAAAGGCAACCAACGGCAAGAAATCGTTGGATGATGTGATGAAGATCGCCATGCAGCGCTATGGCGGCGAGAAAGGTTTCACTGCCGATCAGTTCCGCGAAACCGCGGAGGAAGTGGCGGGCGGTATGGATATGAAAGCGTCGTTCAAAAAATGGTTGGCGACGACGGATGAACTGGACTACACCGAGCCGCTCGATTGGTTTGGTTTGCGGTTTGCGCCGGGAGAGGGGGCCAAGAAGACGTGGCGGCTGGAAGTCCGCCCGGACGCCACCGAAGCGCAACGGAACCACTTGCAAGCATGGCTACGCAGAGACGTGAAGTAGCGAAGATGATAGAAATGAAACCAGAGGACCAGTGGCCACGGCGGAACCCATTATCTTTGTGATTTGGCAAGGAAAACCATGAACACTCACGTTATCAGCCCGCTGGCGTGGGAAAGGATGGTGACAGCCGTGGAGAAAGTTCGCCAACGCCTGCGGCGGGCCAGTCAAGCTTTGGAACAAAGCGGGATTCCTTACGCGGTCATCGGAGGCAATGCCGTGGCCGCCTGGGTGAGCGAGGTCGATGAGGCGGCGGTCCGCAATACCCGCGATGTTGACATTCTGCTACGGCGCACCGATTTGGAACGCGCCAAGACGGCGCTCGCCGCCGCCGGTTTCATCTATCGGCATTCATCGAGCATCGATATGTTTCTGGACGGTCCAGGAACCAAGGCCCGTGATGCGGTTCATGTTGTTTTTGCAGGCGAAAAAATCCACAAGGACGACATCATACCGGCGCCTGAGGTCGAGGAATCCAAGGCCACTGCCACGGCCCAGGTCATCAATCTCGAAGCCTTGCTGCGCATGAAACTGGTGTCATTTCGCCGCAAGGATCAGATGCATCTGCTTGATCTTATTGACGTGGGGTTGATTGACGCATCCTGGGTAAAACGGCTGCCAAAGGAACTTGGCGCTCGATTGCAAGAACTCCTTGATAATCCTGAAGGCTGACAAAGCGGGCGCAGAGAAAAAGGCGGTGTCACCGCCTTTTTCTCGCTAATCAGTAAGCGGCTTAATTCGCCCGCACCTGCACCTGCCGCGGCTTCGCCGCTTCCGCCTTCGGCAGATGCACAATCAACTCGCCATTCTTGCACTCGGCGCCGATGCGGGTGCTGTCAATCGACTCATGAATCTGAAAGACGCGATAGAAATCGCCTTCCTCGTATTCGCTCAACAACGCCAGGCCGGGTCGTTGCCGGGGTTTGACGCGGCCTTGCAGAATCAACTCGCCGCGCTCGAAACGCAGATCGACATCTTCCGCCGTGACGCCAGGGACATCGGCGACCAGCGTCAATTCCTCGTCGGTTTCATAGATGTCGACGCGCGGTGTGAAAAAGTGGCCGCCGCGAGTCGTTTCGCCGTGGGCTTGATTGCCATTGGTCGTTTTGAGTGCGTTTTCAGCCATTGTTTGCGCTCCTTTATTTTGAAGGTTGATGATTTGTTGCCACCGCTTACGCCGTCGCTTCGCCCTTGACGGTGATCTTGCGGGCCTTGGCCGATTCGTGTTTGGCCAGCTTGATTTGCAGCACGCCATTTTCGAAACGGGCATCGACTTTGTTTGGATCGACGGCGAACGGCAGCGTCAGCGAGCGGACGAATTTGCCGAAGCCGCGCTCCTGGCGATGACGCACGCTCTTGTCCGGCACGGCCGGTTTGCGTTCGCCTTTGAGGGTTAGCTGGTTGTTGCCGGTCACGTAGATTTCAAGGTCGTCCAGCTTCAGTCCCGGCAGTTCCGCTTCGACGTGCAGGGTGTCGCCGTCTTCGGACACATTCACGGGGGGAAAGCCCGCCCAGCTCAGCTGGCGAGTGCCGTCTTCGTTCCAGCGGTCGAAAAGTCGGTTCATTTCGCCCTGAAATTGCTGGAGTTGGTTCCACATGGGGAACAATTGCCTGGAAGTCGTCAACATAGCGGTTCTCCTTTCTGTTCTCGCCACGGGTGAAATGTGGCGAATGGATCAACAAGATATGTGCGGCTGGCAGGCCCGTTAAGGGCTGCCCCTGCTGATTGGATTAATTGCAACAGCCGTGCCAAAGCGGTTTGCCCACGGCAAGGCAGGTGACGCATCAGCGCAAGAGATTGCGCGGTAATTATTTGGGTAAGGCGCGCCGATTGCGATTTTCAAGCCTTGAGATTTTGCCTCCACTGAGCGACCGCCATTTTGGCAGAATCCGCACGGCTGAGACGGATTGGCACATCAGCAAACCGCCAATTTGACTTCGGATTTACAGTCGTTACAATGGGACAGGCAACGTGAATCCCCAACACGAAGCGAGGTGAGTGGATGCGAGTCCTCACAGCAATCCCCGTGTACAACGAAGAACGGCATCTGGAGAGCGTTCTTTCCGAAGTGCGACGTTACACGCCAGACATCTTGGTGATCAACGACGGCTCCAAGGATCGCACCGCGGAACTCTTGGCCGCTCAGCCCGACATCTCGGTTATCACGCATCCGCAAAACCGAGGATATGGCGCGGCGCTGATGTCCGCGTTTCAACACGCCATTAACCATGACATCGACGTGCTGTTGACGATGGATTGCGACGGCCAGCACGAGCCGAGCCGCATTCCCGTTTTGCTGGAGGCGATTCACGATGTGGACATTGTGAGCGGCAGCCGTTATTTGCGTGACTTTCGCCAGGACAGTTTGCCGCCGCAAGATCGGCAGCGCATCAATCAAATCATCACGGCCGAATTGAATGAACTGCTGGGCTTGAACCTGACCGATGCCTTCTGTGGATTCAAAGCCTATCGCCGCGAGGCGCTAACACAGCTGCACATTACCGAACCCGGCTGGGGAATGCCCCTGCAACTGTGGGTCCAGGCGGCATGCGCGGGGCTGCGCATCAAGGAAGTCGGTGTGCCTCGGGTTTATCTCGATCCCAACCGGGCTTTTGGCGGCGTGTTGAACGATGAGCAAAAACGCCTGGCCTATTACCGGGGCGTAATCGCGGAGGCATTGGCCCACAGCAGGCCACTCAGTTGTGGCGAAGCGGCGAACAATTGGTGCTCGCAAGCGGCGCAACACGGGCCGTGTTTGTAATCGCCGCCAGCGCGCAAATGTGAAAAACCACAGAGACACCGAGACACAGAGAAAAGCTTCCTCTGTGTCTCGGTGTCTCTATGTTTAGTTTTGAGATCGCACCCATGACTGCCACTTCAATTCCAAGCCCAGACCAGCTGGAAACCTTCCCCAACCAGCATTGCCGCGACTACACCATCGATATCGTCTGCCCCGAGTTCACCAGCGTCTGCCCGAAAACCGGCCAGCCTGATTTCGGGACGATCACCTACAGCTATGTTCCGGAAAAACTGTGCGTGGAGTTGAAATCGCTCAAGCTTTACTTGCAGCGTTTTCGCAATGAGGGCATTTTTTACGAAGACGTGGTCAATCGGCTGTTGGACGATTTTGTAAAAGCTTGCCAGCCGCGGCGTTGCAAAGTAATTGGCGCGTTCACGCCGCGGGGCGGCATCACGACGACAGTGACATGTGAGTTTGAGGCGACCGCGAAATCCCAGGCCGGTTAATTCGCGACCTGAATCGCGTTTTCCAGACGGACGTGCGGCAGATATTCGCGAATGCCCTGCTGAGCTAGTTGCTTGATGTAGTACGACATGGTCTCGCCGTGCAGCACGATGCGTTCCGGCTCCAATTCGATGTCCAGATTGCGAACACGCCGGCCCGTGCGGGCCAACACCCGGTTTTCCAACTCCACTCGCATGGACAACAAATTCATCGGCATTTTGCGAAACTCCTTTTTGGTTCCCTGTCCGCGCTCCGTTGTGCTTAACCCTTAGGCAGCGTTGCAGTCAGTTTGTGTAATACTTGCTACAATACGCGAGGTTTCAGCACGATTTGGGATTAGTGCAATTTCCAGGCCAATAAAAGCCGTGGCTTCATGAAAATCAACGGCATTGAAGGTCTGTCGCTGGACGAAATCGATGCCGAGTTGGCGGCGGGCGGGCGATTTGTTTATTACGAGTATTGCATCTCCTTGCTGCTCATAACCTTCCGGCGGCCGACCAACATCTATTTCTTGCGGGCCGATGACAAGGGCATGCTCAAGGGTTTGCCGTTTGTGGTTTTGTCGCTGGTTCTGGGCTGGTGGGGCATTCCGTGGGGATTTGTGTATACGCCGATGGCGATTTTCTCCAATCTGGGCGGCGGCCGCGATGTGACGAACGACGTTCGCCGTTCGTTGAAGGAGTTGCAGGAAACCGAGCGATTGGCCAATGAATTGCAGGGGATTTCATCGGAAGCGATTGCCGAACATGGCAGCGAGCGGATTCGGCGAAGTGAACCATAGGCGGGGAGGTGTGCGTCATGCGGACGTGGGGACGAGTTATTGGGATCGCTACGCTGGTGCTGGCGTGTGCCGAATCCGCACAGGCGGGCGTATATAGCACACTGGAGCCGAAATGGGAGTTGAGCGCGGATTACTTTCGGTTGTTTCAAGAGAAAAGCCTGACGCCACTCAAGCAGCTAGGTTCGCCGGAAGCCAAATTGGAGTGGCAGAAGAACTACCAGCTGGCGGCCCTGGCATTGATGGTCGCCAAGGAGCCGCCCTGGCAGGTTGATCCCAAAGTCATGCCGGTCGATCAGCAACTCAATCTTGCCGTCTGTTTGTTGCGAGTCCGGGAGCCTGGCAAGGGGATGACGGAAAAGGCCTTTGCCATTCTCAAGGCGGCCCGTACTCGTGACACCAAAAACTATTTCGTTGTTTCCACCCTGGGCACGACCCATCAGTTGCTAGGCGAGAATTACAAGGCCGCCGCCGCGGCCACTGCCCTGACCAATCCCAAGGCGGCGGAGAAAACCGCCAACCAAATGAAAACCGAGTATTCCAACGCCGACACCTGGCTGGACAGCGCCTGGAAAAGTTATTGGAGCAAGCCATACAAGGATCTGACCAAAGAACACAAGGAATACCTCAAAGACACTTGGGGCTGGGGAGAACAAGACTACACCTGGTACGCCTTGTGCGAAAAATACCATGCCCATCTGGTGAAGTTGCGATTCAGGGAAATGAGCAAATCGCCCTTGGATTTTGCCAAGGCCCTTGACAAGGTGGACCTGCTTTTTGACCCAACGCTCAAGTTCATTGGCGAAAGCGGTCAATTCGAAGCGGGCAAAATTGCCAAGGCCGAAATGGACAAAGTGCCAGCGGATGCGACCAAGATCGTCGAGCAGTTGTTGATATGGATGCCCGACGACCTGCGGCTCTACCGCCTTCTGGGCGAATTGTTCAATGCCAAGGGCGATGTGGAGTCGGCCAAGATCGTGTTTGAGGAGCAGCTTGGCAAATTCTCCCAGACACGGGAAGGGTTTGGATTGAAGGACGACGAGCTGCTGGTGAAATTTACAGAGAAATACCCGGACATGGGCGGACGGTTGAAAGCCTTGCGTAGCTATGTGCCTCCGCCAGTCGCGCCGATCAATGCCACACCTGAAGCCAAAGCGGAAACTGCCACGTCCGCGAGCAAAAAGGCGGACACCCCGGCGCCTGTCGCCGGCTCACTCAATCTCGACTGGCAAACGCTCACCGTCGGCATGGGCGCCGGCGTACTCATTGGTTTCCTCGCCGCCTGGCGTTTGCGCGATGCCCTCAAACGCCGCCAGATGCGGGCCGCGCCGCCATTCACAAGCGCTCCTGTCAACCGGCGCTGACTGTGGGAGTCGCCCAGCATGGAACCCGGCCTGCACGTCATCGGCTGGAAGGAATATGTCGACTTCGTCGATTGGCAGCTGCGGCGCGTCAAAACCAAGATTGACACTGGCGCGCGCACATCCGCTCTCGGCGTGCTCAGCTACGAGTTGCACGACGACCTCGCGGGCGGCAAAGTCGTGACATTTCGGATAGCTCCGCAACGACGGCATCCGGAACGTGTCCAGGAGATTGCAGTTCCATTGGTCAGAATGGTGGTCGTCAGTAACTCCGCGGGCATGCGCGAGCAGCGGCCGCTTGTCGAAACTACGTTGCGGCTAGGGCCAGTGACCAAGCGGGTGCGGCTGACGATTACCAATCGTATGGGGATGCGTTTTGCGATGATTCTGGGCCGCAAGGCGCTGGAGGGGGATTTTTTGGTGGATGTGAGTCGGAAGTATTTGCTGAAGAAAGCAAAAGGCGAATAACTTTGGAGTGCGGCGACTTGTCACCGCTTTTTAGCGGGTAAAGCGTTGGCTTGGTTGCAATCTCAAAAAAGCGGCGACAAGTCGCCGCACTCCAAATCAGCCTCTCGCCTGCAACCCGTAATCGCTCAGCGTTTGCCTTAACCGCGCTTCACCCGCGGCGTCCATCGCGCACATCGGCAACCGCAATTCGCCCGTGTCACGGCCCAGCAGTTTCATCGCCGTCTTGATCGGAATAGGATTGGTGGCGGCCCCGAGCAAATCGCGGCAAAGCGGGAACAATTTGCGATGCCAGCGCTGGGCCTCGGCAATCTTGCCGGCCTCGAAAGCAGCGAGCAACGCCTTCATGTCGCGCGGCACGATGTTGCCGACCACCGAAACCACGCCGCGGCCGCCGATGCTGAGCAGCGGCAAAGTCAAACTGTCGTCGCCGCTCAGGATCGTCAAGTCGCACAGAGCGGTGATCGCGGAAGCCTGGTCGAGTGAGCCGGTCGCCTCTTTGACGGCGACGATGGGGCCCAAGTTTGCGAGCCGGGCCATGGTCTCGGGCAACATGCTGGAGCCGGTGCGGCCGGGGATGTTGTAAAGGATAATCGGCAAATCCACGGCTTCGGCGACCGTCGCGAAGTGGCGGTAATAGCCTTCCTGGGTCGGCTTGTTGTAATAGGGGCCGACCATTAAAGCGCCGTTGGCCCCGGCTTTCTTGGCGGATTTGGTCAAGCGGACCGCTTCGCTGGTGCTGTTGGAGCCGGTGCCGGCCATCACTTTGATGCGGCCGGCGGCCCGTTCGCAGACAGCGGCGATGACGCGCTCATGTTCCTCGTGGTCGAGCGTCGGCGATTCGCCGGTGGTGCCGACGGGGGCCAGGCAATCTGTCCCCTGCTCGACGTGCCAATCGACGAGCTTGACCAGCGCCTGAAAATCGACATCGCCACCCTTAAAGGGCGTGACCAGGGCCACGGTCAAGCCGGCGAATTGTTCTCCCTTGGTGGCCATTGCATGCTGTCCGGGCGCTGGCCCGGCTCCTGGTGCCGACGTGTTGTTAACCTGTTATGCTTTTCTACGGCGGCACGCGGGAAAAACTACCCGAAGGTGGGGCATGTTGCAAACGGAAAAGCGAATTGGTGAACGGATTCGAGCGGTGGTCTTCGACGCCGTGGGGACGCTATTGCACCCGGAACCCTCGGCCGCAATTGTCTACACCGAGGTGGGCCACCTGTTTGGCAGCGGCCTGGATGTGGCGACTGTGAGGCGCTTGTTCCGCGAAGCCTTTGGCAGGCAAGAGCAGATAGACCGAGTGGCGGGCTGGCGAACCAGCGAAACGCGCGAATTGGAGCGTTGGCGCGCCATCGTCGCCGAGGTATTGCATGACGTGGCAGACAAGGAGGCGTGTTTTGCTGCATTGTTCGAGCATTTTAGCCAACCGTCGAACTGGCGCTGCGAAGCCGCGGCCAAAGGGCTTTTCGCGACGTTGCGGCAGCGCGGCATTGAGGTGGCGATGGCATCGAACTTTGACAGGCGGTTGCGGAGTGTCGCGGCCGGTATTGAGGCAATGGTGGATTTGCAAAAATTTGTCATCAGTTCCGAGATCGGCTGGAGGAAGCCCGCGCCGCAGTTTTTCGCGGCTGTGTGCAGCGCGGTTGAGGCAGCGCCTCAGAACGTACTGATCGTTGGCGACGACCTTGTCAACGACTACCAAGGAGCAATGGCCGCGGGGTGTCACGCGGTTTTGTTCGCGCCGGACGGAAACAAGCCTGACTATGTCAGGTGTTGTCACAATTTGGAGAACATCGTCGATCTGCTTGAGTGCGGTCGGGCGTAGCGGTTGTAACGATTGCGCGGCGCCCAGTCCGCGCACAATTGGTTAGCTCGAATGGTTATTATTAACTAATGAGGCGTCAGGGGATTTATAAAGGATGTCGGTCCGAACAAATCTCGGAGTGCAAAACATGCGACACTTGATGAAACAACTCGGATTCAGCGCGGCGATCCTGCTGGCCGCGGCCGTGCCCGCCAGCGTGCAGGCTCAGCAATTGGTGCCTCAACCCGAGCCGGGGCCGCTGCCGACGCCCATCGTCAGCCCTTATCCACAGCCTGGCGTTGTCTATTACGGGCCGCAAGTGCTGTTGCCACGGCCGACGAACTACTCGTTCAACGGTCCGACAGCCGGGACGGTGACCTACTACGTGGGGACGACAACCTACTACCAACCTGGTCCTGGCGGCAATCGCCTGGTGACGGCACCCGTTGTCACGCCGGTTTACGGTTACACGCCGGGCTATTACAGCGGCTATTACACGCCGTTGTTCTTCCGGCCTTGAAATGATCTTTGTGGTGTCTTTGTGGGACGGCCTTGCTAGGCCGTCAAAAGTCGCAGGACGGCCTGGGAAGGCCGTCCCACGTTTCATTAGCAATCTCGTACTTTCCGCAAGGTAGCGCGGAGGCGCTGTTTGGCTTGTCGGGTTTGTCGTTGTTTGCGCTCTTTGGCCTGCTTGAGCCGTTCGAGCGCTGCCAGAAACTTGGGAGTTTCCGGCTCGCCATAAATCATGGCGGCTGCTCCTTTCGCGTCACGTTGGCCGGGATTCGTCAGGCGCCTCCAATCGCCGCGCTGGGCCGAACGTGCTATCCATTGCTTCAACTCAACCCTTTCTCGGGGCCTCGGGTCCAATGTTCCGTCGCGAGAGAACAGGGCTGAACTTCATTCCATCTATACCAATTCTACATCATGATCTCAACAAACAAATCGGGAGAAATTGGCTATTAATCGCTGCCATCCACGGGCCGATCCAGGCCGTTCATGGTTTGCGATTTGCTGCCGCCAAGGTCTTCCTCGGCGAAATGAGCCTCGGCGGGGTCTTGTTGCAATTGCCGTTTGAGAGCATTGCGGCGGCGCTTGTTGCCGTCGCGCTTTATGGCCCGCTTGAGTTCGCGGAGTTTTCGTTTGTCATCTTTAGGCGTCATCACCAACCCCCGTCATCGGGAACCCGTGTTGGTTGCCGGCCCCGGCAACCTGCTAATGACACTACGCGCGCACCAAATACAATGCAATGCAATCTTTTTCCGTTGAATCTTGCGTCTCAGCGCGGTGAGATCATTGATTGCTGGTGCTGTCGATAACCTGACCGATCAACCTGTCGAGTTTCACCTGGAGTTTGCCAATGAAGAGGAATCTGTTCTTCTGCTTCGCCGCCGTTTCTTTGCTGTTGTGTCTTGCCACCATGCCCGAAGCGGCCGCGCAGCAAGGGCCGAAAGCAACCCAGCCATCCAAGGCAACGGCTGCATTGCCCGGTCAGTTCGTTCATGCCATTCAGGGCATCACCACGCCGAAGCAGCACCTGGGCTTCAACCTCGGCGACGATTATTGCCTGGCCAATTACCAACAGTTGCTGAGCTACTGGGACAAACTCGAAAAAGAGTCGGATCGGCTCACGCTGGTCAAGATGGGCGTGACCGAAGAGGGCAGGCCGCAGATGATGGGCATTGTCACCTCGCCGGCCAATCACAAGAAACTCGATTTTTACAAGGAAATCGCCCGGCGTTTGGCCCGCGCTGAAGGTGTGAGCGCCGAGGAAGCCGCCAGGCTGGCCGGGGAAGGCAAGGCCGTCGTCTGGATCGACGGCGGGTTGCATGCC
>DASRAT010000215.1:0-5022 GCA_035638015.1 Gemmataceae bacterium
GTCACTGGTCCGTGGCAGCATGCGCCCGATTGAATTTGCTGCTGACAAGATGCGACTGACGGTTGACTAATCCGATGCGAGAATATGTCTGGCTCGAATGCACCATTTGCGGCGCGCGGAATTACCGCACCCATAAGGAAACGCGCGGCGCGGACCGTTTGGAATTGAAGAAATTCTGCCGCAAGGAACGCAAGCATACGCTGCACAAAGAATCGCGGAAGAAGTAGGGTTGAGGGGTCAGGGGACAGGGGTCGGCAAATGCAGGCGAGATTTGGCCTGACGGCTGTCGTTGTGTTTACTGATCCCAGGCCCTTGATACCTGACCCCTACCTGAAGGGGTGTAGCTCAATTGGTAGAGCACTGGTCTCCAAAACCAGCGGTTGAGCGTTCGAGTCGCTCCGCCCCTGTTTGCGGGACGGAGGGGCATTCCAGGATGGCCCGTAAGGAAGGATGAGCCATGGCCGTGGCTGAAAAAACTACCGCTGACCAAATTACCGCGCGAGATCCGCGCCAGGTGCTGATGATACACAGCGCCCTGGGTGCGCTTTATGTTTTGGCAGGCTTGTGGTTGGTGTTTTTGGGTTTGCCAACCTTGTGGCGGATTATCGACCTGGCCGGCATGTCCAATGAGTTCCTGGCCGATTCGCTGCTGTTTTTGGTGGCTCTGCCGACGATTTTCGGCCTGTTTGTCCTGGGCCGTTTTCTGGAAGGCCCCAATCCCGTGCGTGGGCTGCGAGCGGGTGTTTTTTACCTTTGCTTTAGCGTAATCGTATTTGGCCTGATCATTGCCTCCGGCAGCAACCTGTGGTCGGTCATCGGCCTGGTGTTGCTTGCTGGTTCAATTGTCTTTTTCCTTCAGCCAAAGTGCTCCGAGTGGATGGTGCGCTGGGAAGAGAATGGTTGGTTTCACGCGGTGAGCTTCAAACCCAATCAGGGCCTGCGCGTGCGCCGCTCCACGGTGATTGCTGTCATGGTTTTGGTGCTGTGCGGCATTTACACGTTGATTCAACACAACATGCTCAGGACGGGCGCCGCCTGGCGCGTGGCCAAGCCGTTTGCCGAGGATGTTTGGCAGGAGGCCACCAATCCGCTGGTCGTGACCATTCCGTTTGGCACGGCTCAGATGGTGTTCATGTATCAAATCACGCTGACCATCCCCGTGCTGATATTGATCGTGTGCGGCTGGCTGGCATGGCGCTTGGTGAACTGGCCCACGTTCGCCGACTTTTTGATCGCCACCGAAGCCGAGATGAACAAGGTTTCCTGGACGACGCGGAAGCGGCTGTATCAGGACACCGTGGTGGTGCTAACGACCGTCGTGCTGTTTACGATTTTTTTGTTCGTCATTGACATTTTGTGGATCAAGATCTTGACCAATCCAATCGTCGACGTGCTCAAGCACGATCCGCAGGCGGCGGCCCGTAAAAATCAATCCGGCGCCCAGTGGTAAAGCCCTCACCTGCATTCGACATGCTTTCCCGAGATTAGTTACTCATGGCCAACGAACTGCTAACCCCGGATGGCGTTTCCCCCGTGGACAACCCGACCCCGGAGCAGCCGGTGCCGGACGCGGTGGTGCCGCCACCCAAGGCCGACAATAAACAGTGGTATGTCGTCAAGGTGCAAAGCGGCCGCGAAGAATCGATCAAGGAAGCCATCGAACGCCGCGTCAAGATCGAGGGGCTGGAAGCGTGCTTCGGGCAAGTGGTCATCCCCGTGGAAAAGGTGACTGAGCTGCGCGGCGGCAAGCGTCATGTGAAAGAGCGCAAGCTCTATCCCGGCTACTTGATCGTCAATGTGGAGTTCAACGAAAACATTCTTTATCTTTTCCGTGAGACCTCAGGCGTCGGCGATTTCGTCGGCGGCAGCTTGAACAAGCCGCCGCAGCCGATGAAGCCCAATGAGGTGGAGAAAATGCTGGCCCTCGGCGGCGAAGGGCCGAAACCGGATGAAAAAGTCAAGCTCCGCTTCGACCGCGGCGACCGCGTCAAGGTCCGCGACGGCACCTTCGCCGGCATGGAAGGCGAAGTCAAGGAAATCATGGAAGCCAAGGGCGCGGCCAAGGTCGAGCTTACTATCTTCGGCCGGCCGGTGCCCGTGGAACTGGAATACTGGCAGGTGGAGCCTGTTTGAGACCCAGTGACAAGGTGACAGGGCGCCAAGGTGGAAGAAGAAAAATCTTTCATTTTGGTACCCTGTCACCTTGTCACTTTGTCACTATAACTACAGGCTCACGGTAAGGGAAACACAACGATGGCTAAATCAGTAACCGCCATGATCCGGCTTCAGGTGCCCGGCGGCCAGGCGACCCCTGCTCCGCCCGTCGGCCCGGCGCTCGGCCAGCACGGCGTCAACATCAAGGCGTTTGTCGATCAATTCAACGATCGCACCAAGGACGCGCGCGGCATCACGATACCGGTGGCGATCACGGTTTTTTCGGACCGCTCGTTCACCTTTGAAACCAAAAGCCCGCCAGCTGCCGTTCTGCTCAAGCAAGCCGCCGGCATTCCGCTCGAGAAAAAGAAGGGCGGCGAAGTCATCAGCGCCGAGGAAAAAGCCAAACTCAGCGGCAAATACAAGGGCTTCAAGGTCACGGCCCAGCAGGTGAAGGACATCGCCAAAAAGAAATTCAATGACCTCAATGCCCGCGATGAGGACCATGCCGCCCGCATCGTTGCCGGCACGGCGCGGAGCATGGGGTTGACTGTGGAATAGCAGCGCCGCTTGCGGCCTGGCAATAAATTCGAGACTGGACAATGGCCAAGAAACAGAGCGAAAACGCCCCTGATGCCGACAAGTCTGCCGCGCCTGCCCCGACAGCCGAAGGCGCGCCCGTTGCGGCTCCGAAGGAAAAGAAGCCGCGTGCTCCCAAGAAAGACAAGGCTTCCCCTGAAGCGCCAGCCGTTGCCGCGTACGCGCCTGCCGCAGATGCGCCGCCAGCTGCGGCGTCGCCTGATGCGCCCATGCCCGCACCCCTTGCCCCGGTGTCGCAAGAGGACCAGGCCAAGAAAAAAAGCAAACGCTCGGGAGTTCCGCCGCGGCGCGGCAAAAAGCTGCGCAATCAAATCAAAAACCAGCAACAACGCATTGGCAAGGAAGGCGCGGCCTCGCTCAAGGCGGCCATCACCCTCCTCAAGCAGATGAAGCGGGCCAAGTTCGACGAAACCGTCGAGGTGCACATGTCGCTTGGTGTCGATACGACGCAAAGCGATCAGCTGGTGCGCGGCACCGTGTCGTTGCCCCACGGCATCGGCAAATCGGTGCGGGTTGTCGTATTCTGCCAGGGTGACAATGTCGCCAAGGCCAAGGAAGGCGGCGCCGATTTCGCCGGCAGCGATGATTTGATCGAGAAGATTCAAAAGCAAAACTGGCTGGAGTTCGACGTGGCCCTGGCCACGCAGGATCTCATGGGCAAGGTCAGCCGGTTGGGCAAGGTGCTTGGTCCCCGCGGTTTGATGCCGACGCCCAAGGCCGGCACAGTGATTTCGCCGACGGCCGACATGATCGCGGCTGTCCGCGAGTTCAAGGCCGGCAAGGTCGAATACCGCACCGACAAGGGCGGCAACGTCCACGCCGGCGTCGGCAAAATGAGCTTCGACGAAGGCAAGCTCGAAGAAAACATCCATGTTTTCGTCGAGCAGGTCAAGTCGGCCAAGCCCACGGGCGTCAAGGGAAATTACATCAAGTCGATCACTGTCTCGGCGACCATGAGTCCGGGGGTCAGGGTATCGATGTGAAAAGCTGTCAGCTATCAGCTTTCAGCTATCAGCCAAACAGGCCGAGGGCGTTTTGGGAATGCGCTAATCGGTAATTGGCGGATGGCGGTTTTGATTGCTGATAGCTGAAAGCTGATAGCTGAAAGCATTCCAGATGAGCAAGAAAATCAAGCAGATGCAGATGGATGACCTCGCCAAGACCTTTCATGGGGTCAAGGATTTGGTGCTGTTGTCCGTCAGCGGCGTGGATAGCCAGACCGAAAACAAGGTGCGGCTTGACCTGCGCAAAAAGAACATTCGCTTGCACGGGGTCAAGAATAGCCTGGCCCGCCGTGTGTTCGGCCAGATGGGCATCAAAATTGAAGGCGTCTGGGAAGGGCCGACTACGCTGGCCTGGGGCGCCAACAGCATCGCCGAGCTGAGCAGGTCGGTGGAACAGGCGTTTCTCAAAAACGACAAGCTCAAGGACAAGGTCAAAGTAAAGACCGCAGTCGCTGAAGGCGAGTTGGTGCCGTTTGCCAAAGCGCTGACGATGCCGACGCGGCAAGAAGCCATTGGCAATGTGCTGGCCGCGATCCTTGGGCCCGCGGCTTCGCTGGCGAGCCAGCTCACAGGCCCCGCCAGTCAACTGGCAAGCCAGCTCAAGACCATTAGCGAAAAACCTGCGGAAGTGGCTGCAGCGGAAAAACCTGCCGAAGAGCCTGCCGCCGCTGCCGCGGCGCCGCCGGCTTAGAGGATTTTTTGTAGCACAAGCTGTTAGCTTGTGCCGGCACAAGCTAACAGCTTGTGCTACATCATGTGTTAGCTATTACGCGATTCGGCTGCCCCGCTTCAAGCAGCCCGCATCCAGAAAGGAACGAGGTATCATGAGTGAGACAGCCTTTGCTCCGGAAATCACGGAGATGGGCGACAAAATCGCCAAACTGACGATTGCCCAGGCGGTCCAGCTGAAGGACTACCTGAAAGAACACTACAAGATCGAGCCGGCTGCCGGCGGAGTCATGGTAGCGGCAGGCGGCGGTGGCGGCGGTCCGGCTCCGGCGGCAGTCGCCGAAGTCAAAACCGAGTTCACGGTCGTTTTGGAAGGTTTCGACGCCGCCAAGAAGATCAACGTCATCAAGGTGGTTCGCGAAATCACCGGCCTGGGCCTCAAGGAGGCCAAGGACCTGGTGGAAGGCGCTCCCAAGGCCGTCAAGGAGAACATCTCCAAGGACGACGCGGAGAAGTTCAAGAAGCAGCTGGAAGACGGCGGCGCCAAGGTTTCCCTGAAGTGAGTTGATTTGCGGCTGGCCGTTGCGCGCCGCCC
>DASRAT010000216.1:0-6843 GCA_035638015.1 Gemmataceae bacterium
CACGGCCTTCGAACCAGGCCAGGTCTATCAACTGCGGCTGGGCGGCGGTCAAGGACGCAATCCAGAGCGGCAGCGCCAGCAGGATAATTACCAGGACAACTTTGAGCCAACAGGAGACACGGACGGAGCACATCGTCGCACCTTGCTTTGGCAGCAATGAATGGGTGAAGGGGGAGCGAGCCGTGGCCATATGATGGCCACGGCGGCGAGCGAGTGCAAAGCAATTCTTGATTCAGCGATCTCAGACCGGCGGGCGTTACTGCTTCTTGGTTTCCGTAAGTTGCCGCACCGTTTCCCAGGCGATCGCTTGCAGCGTCTTGGCCTCGCCGTCGGCTAAACCGCCAACGTTGCCCGGCAAGTCTTCGGGACTCTTCGCGTAGATTGTCCCGTAAAACACGCAGGCCGCCAGGTAGGTGCCGGTTTTGCAGGGATGACTCTTGTCGGCGGCGTGGAGCACCAGCTTGGGATTTTTCTGCAGAGCATTCTGCCAAGCCGTGCCCACGGGAGCGACGCTCGCCTTCAGCTCCTTGCCGAGATCGAGATAGGCCTTGCTGAGCGCGTCTTGCTTGGTCGGCTCGTCTTGGCGGGCCCAGGTTTGGTAGAGCAATGTCTTGGCTTTGTGCTTCTTGATCTCGCCATCGAGCTTGGTGGCGAATTCAAACATCACAGCGCGGCCGGTCAAGGGACGCTGGCTCTGCTCTTGTAAGACGACATAATCCCACGGGCCGGCGGCGATCTTCGTGGCGGCCTTGCCGTCTTTCCAGTGTTTTTCAAAGGAGCAACCGCCGGGCGTCTCCTGGCCGTGTTCCAACGGCAGTTGTTTGACGGCCTTCGCCAGCTCGGCGATCATGTTTGGCAGGTCGTTGACAAAGGTAAAGCTGTTGCCGATGAAGAGGACGCGGACTGGCTTCTGTTTTTCCTGGGCCTGGGCGGGGGCGATGGCCACGCAAAAAACTGCAATGGCCAAAAAGATACGGCGAGTGCAACGCATGGTCTTGATCCTTGATGATAGGTTTTAGATCACTGTTGGACTTTCTACCCCGCTACCTTACTGCGTCAACTGTCTGTCACCAGGCCGAAATCGTTGCGGCAGGCCGCTTGAAGGCCGACGTTGCAGCGTGCGGTTGTCCAATTCTCCAACCGGATGCCGGTTGGTATAATGCCGAGGCATGCTCATCCAAAGGAGTTCCAAGCTATGACACGACTCGTAGTGGATTCAGCGCTGAAAGAAAAGTTGTGCAATGCCGACGAAACGATTGAGTTTTGTGACGACGCGGGACACATCCTGGGGTACTTTCACCTAGCCCAAAATATGCAGGCCGCCCCGTCCCCCGGTGGCTGGCGCTCGCCTCTGTCGGTGGAGGAAATTCAACGCCGAAGGCAAGAACCGCGAACTGGCCGCACGCTCGCCGCGATCATGAAAGATCTGGAGGCCAAATGATCTGGACGGTCTTGTATGCGCCACGAGCGGAGCAAGAATTGACAAAATCATGGCTTGCGGCGGACGATCGCTTGGCCATGACAAAGTCTGCCCATGCGATTGACAGGCTGCTGGCCAATGATCCGGAAAACAGCGGGCAAGTGCGATTCGATACAGTTCGCCTTTTAGTGATTCCTCCACTTGGCGTGGAATATGAAGTTTTCGGGCAGGACCGATTGGTTTGGGTCCTGCACGTGTGGGATTGCACCAAAGCACCACCGCCTTGAGCCCGGCGAATGAAATGAAATTAGACCACCTTCCAGACGGCTCACACAACTGTCCATTGATTCGTCTCTTTGATTTTAAGCCCTCGGAGGTCCAGGAGTTTCACGCCGAATTGACGAATCTGGCGACTTCCCAAGCGAAAACCGTCGAAGTCCACAGGTTGGCGTTTGTAGCCGCCGTCGGCGATTGCGCCTTGACTTTGAATGTATCTACGTCGGATGGCGGCATAGCTCGAAGAGGCCCGCCTGCAAACTTCCATTGCAATTTCACTGCCGGCACCTGGGAAAATATTGCTGGCCTTGTTGAGCCATTCATTGCTGACTGCCGCGGTTTTCAATGGCTTGCGGGTGTTCCCGGCGAGGCAGCGTTATTGTTCACGGCATCGCAATGTGGAAGCTGGTAGCAAGTACCGAGGCGGTGCGGGTCCACACCGATTTGGAAATCGATAAGGCCCTACTTCCTTTGTTGTCCCAAACAATCGTCATATTCGAGACCCGCATGGACCTGGCCTGGTTGTCGCTGCTGGCGCTGGTAATCGTCATCATCGCCAGTTGCACGACCAGGGTGAACCCGGGCGTGTTGGCGTTGGTGTTCGCCTGGATCATCGGCGTTTTCCTGGCGCCCGACAGCATCGGCATCAAGGCGGTCATTGCGGGGTTTCCAAGTCCGTTGTTTTTGACGCTCATCGGCGTCACGTTGCTTTTCACGCAGGCCTATCTCAACGGCACGCTGGACAAAGTGGCCCACGTCGCGGTTCGCGGTTGCCGGGGCAACGCCGGGCTGGTGCCGATCATGTTCTTTTTGCTGGCCAGTGCCTTGGCCACCATCGGCGCGGGCAACATCGCCGCCTCGGCCTTGATTGCACCGATGGCCATGACCGTGGCGGCCCGCTCCGGCATTCCTGCTTTTTTGATGACGATCATGGTCGGTCATGGCGCTATTGCCGGCGCGCTGTCGCCGTTTTCGCCGACCGGCATCATCGCTCGTGACCGCATGCGTGACATCGGCCTTGTCGGTTACGAGTGGCAAATCTTCTGGCACAACTGGCTGGCCAACGCGGCCGTGGCACTGATCGGTTACCTGCTGTTCGGCGGCTGGCGGCTGTTTCGCCGTTGGCACGTGGAAAGCCCGACGCCTGAGTCACTGGCGGGCTTGCAGCGACGGCACTGGGGCACACTGGCAGTCATCGTACTGTTGATTGTCGGCGTCGTTGGCTTTGATCTGGACATTGGCCTGGCGGCGCTGGCGGGGTCGGTCTTGCTTACCGTATTCGGCTGGGCCGACGATCAGGAGGCGGTTCGCAAAATGCCCTGGGGCGTCATCGTAATGGTCTGCGGCGTGACGGTGTTAACGGCACTCCTGGAAAAAACGGGTGGGGCCGACAGGCTGACGCAATTGGTTGGCGCGGTCGCCGATCCGACGTCAGGGCTTTTGGTCGTAGGTCTGGTGACGGGATTTGTCTCGGTTTACAGCAGCACGTCTGGCGTGGTGTTGCCGGCGTTTTTGCCGATGGTGCCGGGGTTGATCCGCGAGCTGGGCGGCGGCGAGCCGCTGGCATTTGCGTCCACGATTATTGTCAGCGGCCACCTGGTGGACTCGTCGCCTCTGTCTACTATTGGCGCCTTGTGCGTCGCTGGCGCCGGGCCAACCGAAGATCGCCGCTTGCTGTTCATGCGGACGCTGTTTTGGGGGATGTCGATGGTCGTGGTCGGGGCGTTGCTGTGTTATGTGTTCTTTGGTTTGCTGTGAGCCAGCGCGTGCTTTACTTGCCCCGGTGCTTGTCGAAGTATTCGAACACCTTGGGGATCGCCAAGGCCACCACTGTTGCATGCGTGGCGCCCTTGAATTCAAGATATTCGTGTGCGATGCCTTTTTCCTTGAGAGCTTTGTCCATGGTCCGCGATGCCGAAGGTGGAACTTCGTTGTCCTTGTCGCCGTGGAACAGGATGACGGCTTTGCCCTTGAGTTTGTCGAAGGAATAAGTGGTCGCGTTGGCCCGGCCGGCGCTGATGGCAATGCCGGCCCATTTGTCGGAGAACTTCTGGCCTAAATGCCAGGTGCCGGTGCCGCCCGAGGAGTGGCCGAACAAAAAGATCTGGGTGCGGTCCACGTCATATTCCTTGGCGACCAAATCCGCGACGTTCATTGCGTCCTTTTCGCTGAACTCGCCGCGGCGAAGGACCCACGGGTCCATTGTGGCGCCACCCTTGCCTTTGCCCTTGCTGCCCGGCGCTCCGCCGGCGCCGTAGCCGCCCGTGGGATGATAGCCCAGAGGACAGACCACGAGCCAACCGTGCTTGGCTGCGGTTTTGGCCAGGATACCGTTGTCGCGGTCGAAGTAATAATCGTGGTCGCGCGTGTTGCCGTGCAAAACGACCAACAACGGCAACTTGGTTTTGCCATCCCAGGTTGTCGGTGCGAAAACGCGGTAAGGCATGATCTCGTCGGCGTCGGCGAACCAGTAGTGGCGAGTATTGTCTCCCTTGGCTTGCCACAGCGGATCCACTCCCTTTTCCAGCGCCGCCAATAATTCGGCGGAGTGCTTCATCCCTTTGGCGAAATCGTAAGCCGGGCTATCTAACCCGAAATCGCCGCTGCCCAGTACGCGCTTGCCGAGATTGACGATGCGGGCCAGGTCGAAGGGATAACGAATGGTGGCCTTGGTGCTTTCGTGGCCGGCGATGGCGGCCAGGCGGGTCTCAAATTGACCGCCGAGAGCGTCGAGACCTTGCACGAGGCGAATGGGTTTGCTCAGGGTGCAAAGTCCCGCCTCGCCGTCGATCACGTTTACGTGTAGCAGATAAGTCCCATCAGGAACGCCGGCGAGATTCATTGCGAGTGGCGCCGGTTTCTCGACAAAATCGCGGGCGGCAACTTCGATGACACCAATGTCCTTCACAACCTTGCCGCCTTTTTCCGGCAGCAGAGCCATTGTTAATCGCAAGACGCCGGACCCGGGCTTGTAAGAAGCAGCATACGTTTGTCCCAACGAGCCCATCAATGGAATGGAGGAATCGGCAAGAATCTTCTCGGTGCGCAGTGCCAGGGACCAGAGGAATTCTTCCTTGGCGTTCCAGAGCCGGCCGTTGAGCAACGTGAAAGCGTGGGCCAAGGGCCGGCAAGCTTCGCCCTTACGACCGGCGCTTTGAAGACTGCTGGCCTCTGCAAGGAGCTTATCGACCTGGGTTTTCACTTCGGCGCTGGCCTTGGCTGAACTGCGGAGCTTTTGTACCTGTTGGGTTAGAGTCACGGGATTGGCTTGAGGTTTAAGAGAAGGCGGACCATCAGGGTAGGGCTGTACCTGGACGCTGGTAACATGCTTTAGCGGTTTGAGCTTGATGTTTCGTAATCGCAGCGATTCGCCTGAAAATACCAGGGGGACAGGTTCATCGTTCTTGGTCCGTATGTTCGCTTCGGGAAACACGGCATCTTCCTTCTTGGGAATGTCATAAATGATTCCCGCGGCAAAATAATCTTGAATGGTAAGGCTCACCCTTTGCCAACCTGGCTTGTTGCCATACAGGTAAACGCGCCGTGGATGTCCCTCCCCTTCAGAATATTTGCCAAAACCAAGAACGACTTCCGCTTTGCCGTCGCTTATGCAGTCAAATTCCAGTTCAAAATCAAGGAATTCGCGCGCCGATCTGAGTGGAGCGTTTATCCCCGGCGACACCAGCTCGCCGTTGTCCACTTTCCATTTGTCGCCAGTCCAGCCTTCGGTGGTTTTGCCGTCGAAAAGCAGAATCCAACCGTCAGCAATTTCGGCGGGCGTCAGAGTGTTGGGTTTGGATTTGTCTTGGCCAGCTTGTAAGGGAGGTGCCATGGCGAGGAGCAAGAAAAGGGGTGCAACAATGCGGTACATAATGGTGATTCCTCATGCGGCCACGGCGCAAACGCAGGACGGCCATCTCAGGCCGTCCCGAGAAGCCGTCTTACATTATCTGCGAATTGAAGCTTTACGGCCACGAAAAGTAGTGCATACAACCACCCATCCACGGAATTCATGCCGCGGCTTTCAACCTCGCCGCAGGTGTTTCTGATGCCCGCTGCCCATCACACCATTTCTTCCGAATCCAAAGCGCCGGACATTCCACCGCAAAATACCCGACTGCGCCAAGCGTCAGGGCCACGCCGCAATACACCAAAAACAGAACCAGCGACTTTTCGGGCAACGTTGAGGCGATTCCCAGGCGCTGCAGGCCCCTCACTATGGCGGGGGCGAAGGGCAAATGCCAAAGATAAGTGGAATAACTACTGCGGCCCACGAATGCCAGCACACGGCTTGGCGGCGTCGCGGTCGCGGTCGACTGGGCAGCTAACCAGACCCACACAACCAAACATGCCAGTCCTATAGCTTGCACTGGCAGCACTGCCAGTAAAAAGAAAACGCGATGGCTGGTGATGTCCCAAAGGAAGGAAGGGGCCACGGTCAAAATGGCTACCACAGGCAGCAGTAATGTGACCGATCGCAGCGACTGAAGTCGCTGGCGGTGGCAATGGACCAGACAGGCCGCCAAAGTGCCGGCGGCCAGAGCGTCGATGCGGTTGTGGGTGAAGGCTAAGCCTATGGGGCCGGTGCCGCTGTAAACATAAATGACGTGCGCAAGGCGAGCGCACCAGCTCGCGAGCACCAGCACCGTCAACGTGATCATCAGGCGGCGTGGAAGGTTCTCATTTGAGATTCTGGCCTGGCTGAGGAAAGCTACGAGCATCAGGACATAAAAATGCTCTTCGACCGCCAGCGACCAGAGATGCTCGGCGGCGGGAATTGGCAGGTAATTTTGGCCGTGGATCAACACCGGCCACAGAATTTCGGCGACGCTCAGCACGCGCGCGGCTCTGTTTCCCGATTGAGTGAAAAAAAGCCAGAGGCCGAAAGCTAGCACGTACAGCAGTGCCGGCGGATAAATCTTGAAAAACCTGCGCAGCAGGAAGGCTTTGGGATCGACGCGGCCAGTGGTCTGGCGTTCGCGAAGGAAAAGTCCCGTGATGAGAAAGCCGCTTAGGGCAAAAAACAGGTCGACGCCCATCCAACCGGCGCGTTGCCATTGCATACAAACAGCATGCCCGAGTTCGCCTGGCGCCGGCATAAATGGAGAATGAGCGCCGAGAACCAGCAAAATGGCCAGACCACGCAG
>DASRAT010000217.1:0-8131 GCA_035638015.1 Gemmataceae bacterium
GAGCGCCGTTTCGTTGACGCTGAATCCCTTCTTGCGCGCTTCCAGCTTCGCCCTTTCCACGGCGTAGCTTTGTAAGAAGCGGTCCAAAAAAACTTTTTCGCCCCAGGTGCCGTTGTAATTGTCAAACTTGATCGAGCCTACCAAGGTGTCGATGACCACCGGGAATTGCCAGTTGGGTAGCTGAACAAGCAAGCCAGTGGCCTCGCCGCTGAAGAGCTGGGCGGTGCCCTGAACTGGTTCGGTGAGACCAAGCCGACGACAGGCTGCTTGGATTGCAACCGCGTCATGGATTTTGCAATCGATTTTGACGATATGGGACATCGTTATGTAATCTCCTTGTAGTAACGGAAGAAGTGGATTGGCAGGAACTTCCTTGCAGGTAGTGGGGCAGGACGCAATGGCTCAAACGCCAACGGGCAGCCCCACCGTGAGTTCCATCGACAACAAATTGAGCGTGACGTCCGCATCAACGGGCATGCGCCTGAGCCAACGGGTGAACTGACCCACCATCAATCCGGCTGCGATGTTGGCGGTGTAGATCGTCGACTTGGCCGTGCAGGAGCCGACAAAGGCCTGTTCGGGCTGGAAGAGCGTTGTGGCATAGTAGTCGTCGGTCGCCGGCGAGTTGGTAGCCAACACACGAACAACCTCGGCGCTCATGCGGCCGTCGACGAAAAAGCTAATTTGCCGGCATAGGGCTTCCCAGATCAGCCTCCTGGCCTGGATGCTGTCCACACACATAAACACCACCATTTGCCGATCCGTTGGCAGCGTGCGAGTCGAAGAGCGCCTGAAACGGTCGGCAACCGGCATGATCTCAATGCTCGGATTGATCCGCCGGCACAGGCCTGTCGTCGAGTGCACTTTTTGGGCGCCCAGGTCGGCAGGCCAGTAGCCCTGCGGCGCCAGGTTTTCGATCTGCACGTCATCGTCGTCAATGAGCGTGAGGCGCGGCATGCCAATGGCGGCCAGTTGCATGGCAACCTGCCGGCCGATGGCGCCGACGCCGATGACCAACGCATGGCAGTTCGCCAAACGATCGGCCGGCACAATATCGCGCTGGCGAATGTCGCGGTCATTCAAAGTAAGCGTAGTCGGGGAACTCATAGAGCAGGGTCTCCTGGTCCATAAGGGGGTCCAAAGGATCACACGGAAGATACAGGCGGTCATCGCAGCCCCATGCCACGTCAACGACATCGGGCGGGAAGGCCGCGGCAGCGGCGGGACGACGGGGCGATTGCGGCAAAGGCTGAACGTTGGCGTCATATTCCTGGCGCCATTGGGCAAAAAGCGCGTCGACAGATGGCTTGTACTTGCCGACGCAGTCAGGCCAGGCCGACCAATCGACATGAACGGGAATCTCAATCTGGGCCTTGGGGCCAGCGGCGAAGGCGAGTCTTGCGTAGGTATGGCCGCTACGGGCCAGGATGAACATCACCGCCCAGTCGCAGGCGCCAAAACTGCGGGCAAAGGTCTCTTCATCGGTGCCGCTTGGCAAGGGTGAGTCGCCTGGATGGGTATGAAACCACAGGCGGCCACAGCGAGCAGGCGGAATGCCGTGCTCCAGGCAATTGTCGAAATGGTCAGCCACGGCGTCGTCCAGAAACCGGACGGTGAGAGACGTCACCTGCTGCTTGACAGTGACAAAATCCTCCACGTAAAGCAGATTGTTCTTGGCGGAAATGCCGAAACCGCCGATCTCGGTATTGCCGCTGTGGCAAAGGAATGCCAGTTTCAGCCAGGGCAGCGGGGCAAAAGTCAAGCATGGCTCAAACCGGTGCCGCAGCGCAGCATTCGAGTGACGCATCATCAAGGGACTCCTGAAAAGGTGAAGTTGGTGTTGGCACAGAGACGGGAATTGGAGCGAAGGGGACAGCGGGAACGGGGTTGGTAGCCCTGCAAGCGAAACAAAGACTGCTGCCCTTTTGTTCTTCATCCTCGGTAAATTCACAGTTACAGGTGGTGCAAATGCATCGACAATTGGAGCAGATATTGCGGCCAGATCCCTCGATTTGGTGGAGACAGCCACCACAGCAAAGGTCTTCGCACACAGCACACCTGGTCAGGCAGGCCACACAGCGCGTGTCGTGGCACACTTCACAAGAGCCAATGCACTCGCCGCAGTAATCGTCGCTGCAACCCTCACAGTAATGGGAGTCGTCCGAATCCATCGAGCAGCCGCAGTCGTGGCAGTCGATGCCTGAGCCCTCCCAATCTTCCAGTGCCACATGCGGACTGTGCGCGTTGTAAGTCAACAACACGCTTCGGATCAGGCTGAAGGCATCGGCCAAACGACCTTGCTGCAAGGCGAGCTTGATGGGCATGGTTGCGTCGCCGGCGCAGAGTTTTTCCTTTTTGACATGGGGATGGGTGACATGGTCGTCATTTTCGGCGGGGAAGGGGTCCAAGGCGACGATGTCGAAACAGAGGATGTCCGCAGATTGCTTGAGCCGGCCCCAGAAAAACCGGATGGCGAAAGGCCCAAGGCTGATGTCCTTCAGGGTGATGGGCTCCGTGACAGCGGAAACGCACTTCTTTGGGAAGTCAATCTCCAGGCCGCCTATGTCATTGTCGATCTGACGCAATTCTTCTACCCACGTTCGCAGGTGCGGAACTGTCACGGCGGACTGTTCGAGCAGGCCCTGCACCACATCTCCGGCTTCACGAAGTTGATTGAGCTGGGTCAAGATCTGGTTATTGAGGCCTGGCAAGAACGTGGCGAAATGACAGGGTTGAACCTTGTCAAGCCGGCGGCAAGCATGCTGGAACGAAAGATGCCTTTGCTCGATGCGATCAACGGCGTAGTCCAGTTGCTGGCTGACTTGTTCGGCGGCCTGGCACCAAGCCTGACGCAGGCGGCGCGCAGCGCGAACTAAGAGCTTGTTTTCGACCATGATTCTCCTTGCAAAAAGCTAGGCGCCGGCCAACATCACGTGAAGCTGGCCGGTGCCTCATGCCTACAGGGATCGATTACGCGGCCGGGCGGGCGCCCTGGATCTTGGTGGCGGTCATGCTGACGCGGTCGCCGTCTTGCAGGACCTGGTCGGCATTGACAGGCAAGCGATTGACGCGAATCAGGTAGTCTTCAGCCCTGGCGCCTTGCATCTTATTGGCAAATAGCTCAGTAACCGTGGTGCCACGCTCGACTTCGATGTAGTCGGCAAAGCCGCCACCCGAATTGTTGATGTACAATACTCTCATGCGGACCTCCTGGAAAAAGGAATAGGGGTAGGTTGTCGATTTGCGGAAAGGGGCGTGGAGATGCGATGGCTGTCAACGGCGAGTTAGCTGCAGTTGAGCCGTTCGCACAGGTTGTCGATTTCTTGGACGGTTAGTGGTGGGGTGTCTTCGCTGAAATGCTCTTGATCCATTGGGCCTTGGCCCTTGGATTCGTTTTTGGCCAAGTCCCGTTGCCAATACCTGAGGGCAGCCAGGATAGTGGCCAATTCTTGGTTGGACAGGTGGTTTTTGAAGGATTCTCCTTTCAAAGATAGGCGGCTACGGATACGGCAAACGCCAGAGAAACGATCAAACCGCCATGCTCAGCAACGACTGTGATGTTTGCTCAGTCGATGGCAACTCATCATGGAGTGCGAGCCATTCGCGGCACCAGCGTTGGCGGAGCTGCGTGATCCGAGCCCCAGAGACCCCAAACTTTGCCGCGGCCTCCTTGGCGGAATGGCCCTTGGCCAGAAATCGAACTATCCTCCGATCGCGCTGCGACAAAGATGCCAGGAACTTGGGAAAAGCCAAACGAAAACTGGCTTGGTCCGGAACCGGCGTTTGGGTGTTGTCCACAACGGCTTCGTGCCATTCGTCGTGGGGAGTGCGACCACAGTGGTGCAGAGACTCGACCTGGAAGCCGTGACGCCTTTGGACTTTCCAGGACAGCACTTCCCGCGAACCAGCTCTGCCCCCAACCTGGCGGTGACCACGCACCCGTAGGACCGCGAAGATGGCAAGTTGCCTGCAAAACCTGTGAGGTTCTTTGCCTCGTTGCCGCAGGCTCGCATAAGCGACAAAAGCCGCTGCCACGGCTTCGGCGACGGCTTCCTCGCGGGCAACGGGGTCCAGGCCACGAAACGCAAATTGGGCCTGACGCTGGACGGTTGGCAGCACGAGAAGGAACCCGTCATCAGAGCAGACAGAAGGGGAACTGATACCAGCCATGTCGATCTCCTGAAAGGAGACCATCCCCCTGGGCGGGGGACGATCTTGAATAGACCGCCCCCGCACCGTGCGGAGACCTCATGGTTTGCGCACCAAAAGCATCAAACCAATTGCTTCATCACCCCCAGCTACAAAGTGTGGAGGTGCCAACAAACGTGGCGTCCGGTGAAGGAGCAGCCACGTTTGTGCGTGATGACAGCTATGCTGCCTTCACTTCATAATGACGTGTTTTTGGCCAAAATTAAGCTGTGGGAAAATGGCCTGAAGTGAGCACATTTCAGTCGGCGGCTGCCGAACCAGACTTGGCTTTCATAAGGCCGAGTTCAACCGAGAGGTTCCGCAAGCGAACGCACCGCAAATCCGCGTTTTGATGGGTAATGCAGGGCATCAGCTTGTTATGACGTGATTTTGGCCGAAATTAAGCTGGGAGGAACGGTGACGGATCGACCGATGCCAGTGCCAACAATAGTAGCCTGCCAATTGCCACGTTCAGCAACTCAAATATGCGAACAGCACGGATTTGGCAATTATCCAGAGACGGTTTGGATTCCAGCAATTCGGCGCATGTAAGCGTCACGGTTCACGCAATGCCGGTGATTGGCTGCTTATGGAGTTGGCCGGACGCTTACCTGTTTTGCTGGGGAACTAGGATTCGACGGTAGCCAAATGGGCGGGCAGCGACACGGAAAAAACGTGGCAAATGCTTATGAATGCGAAACTTACGATTGCTTGCCCTACATTTGCCCGATGGGTGAAATATGGCCGAAATTGGCCATTTCCTTCCCAAAACCTTCCCAGTTTTTCTGACCACCGACAACCAGAACCTCCATTAAAGAAAACTGGTCGTCGGCCCGCGACAGACATTAAGGACGAGTTTTGACTAACCGGTTGCCCGCGCCTCAATCTTCTCTTTCGCCGTGGTCGTGATCCACCATGGCGATCAACTGCATTCCTTTCCGCAGGCGCGGCATGTCACTTTGCCAATTTCCCACAACGAATTAATGTTCTGGGCGTCGAATTCAAAAGGCGCAACGCAATGACCACATGCCAACCGCGATTCTTCAAACATTTCGTTGAAGGTCTGGGTTGCGAAGCCGTGGTCCTCCTCATCCCCCATCGCCTCCGCCCAGAGCAGATACCCTGCCATGAGCCAGAAATCTTGCAGTGGATCGTGAGGCTGGAAGTTCGGCTCCAAGGTCTTGAACAGCGCTCGCACGACATAGAGGGAATGGATCAGCACAGTCGGCAGAAGCATGTAGACATGGTGCCAAAGGCCGCCACGGTCTTCGTCGTCGCAGAAAATGAAGTTAAGGTTCTCGGGTTGCCTTCCCGTCCTCAAGACTGTTGAGCTTCACCTTGAAGAACTGAAGTCCGGCCTGCTCGCGCAAGACGACATGGGTGCACAGCATGTCGTGAATGGCGAACGCCAACTCATGGCCAAACCGGAACTCCGCCGGCAATACGATGGGCATGATTGTCACCTCGAACAGCGAAAGACGCGAGACCTCTATTTGAAAAAGACTTTGGAAAGGGAATATGGGTTCGCGTTCAGCACGCAATTCATCTATCTGCACCCGGTTGCCCGCTATGATATTCCTTTTGGCTCGGACTGGGCGCGAGCCAGTTTTGTTGCGATAGTCTCTTCAATCGATTTCAAAGGAGGGCCTCATGGCCCACCTCAAGAAAAACAGCGGCAATAGTGCCAATCTCGGCTTCGAGGAGAAGCTGTGGGCCGCCGCCGACAAGCTGCGCGGCCACATGGACGCTGGTGAATACAAGCACGTCGTTCTTGGGCTGGTGTTCCTCAAGTACATCTCCGATGCTTTTCAGGAACGCTACGATGCACTGAACTCCGACCCGCATTCCGATGCCGAAGACCGCGACGAGTATGTGGCTGACAGCATCTTTTGGGTGCCCTAGCCGGCACGTTGGGGGCACCTTCACGCCAATGCCAAGAAAGCCACAGTCGGCCAGGTCATTGACGATGCGATGGACGCCATCAAGAAACAGAACACTACTCTCAAGGGTGTGTTGCCGAAGGATTACGGCCGGGCTTCACTCGACAAGCAGCGACTCGGCGAGTTGATCGATCTGATAGGCACCATCGGCCTTGGCGACGCCGACAGTCGCAGCAAGGACATCCTCGGTACCCAAGTTGCTTTCAGGCGAACTTCAAGTGCCGTCAAATTGTCTTACGTCGTGAGGTGGTTTATGGCACGCGAACTCGTCAATATGAAGGCGCGACTCGAATTTCGGGAGCTACTCGTGGGATGGACTCTTCGCGAGATAGGGGATGAGTTCGCCGCCGCCGGCATCCGCAACGATAGCGAATACGTGCCGCCATTGATCTCCGGCCAACGCCGCACGTTGGTTGAACAGTATTACCATACGCTGGATTTCAGCGATCCTGGCGACGTGGAGAAACTGCTTTTGGCCTACGAGAACATCCTCACAATCACGCTGAACAAACAGCCGATGTTCGGGCAAACCGTAGAGACCTGCCGGGCGGAAAATGCGGCGAAAGTTGAACGGCTTGTTGCGTGGCTTCGCAAAGACGGTTTCGAGTTTGAAAACGGGCGCATCACTCGTGTTTCTGGCTCACTCTCAGTTGGAGGACTTCACGCCAAGGCCGCTGAATTCAACGCGGATTATATGACGGCTGAAATTAAGCGGATCGAGCGGGCCGTCACAGATGATCCGGCACTCGCAATCGGAGCAGCCAAAGAGCTTGTTGAAACGTGTTGCAAGACGATCCTGGCAGCGCGAGGAAAGCCGGTCACTGATAAGCCCGACGTGCAGCCGCTTGTGCGCCGGACGTGTGAGGAATTGCAACTGACTCCAGACGGAATTCCAGAGGATGCGCGAGGTGCAAAAGTCATCAAAGGAATTCTTGGCAATCTTTCAACCATCACCCAAAACCTCGCCGAATTGCGTAATCTCTACGGCACGGGCCACGGCAAAGACGGCACGGTCAAGGGGCTAACGGCACGGCACGCAAGGCTTGCTGTTGGCGCAGCGGTGGCACTTGTCGAATTCCTGTTCGACACGCACACGGACCGGCCGGCCGGTCCCTAAGAAAACGGAAACACCATGAGATCGGCACAAGCGGAGTACGAAGCGATGCAAGACATTGAAGAAGTGTCGGACATGACGGTCACTGAGGTCACTCGTCGGGCGATTTTCGATGCACTGATCGTTGAGGGCATCGCATGGTTTGGCGACATGCCTGACGATGATTTCCTGACGCGGATGTTTGATCTCACGAAGCTGCCTTCCACAGACGGCCGATTCACGAATGCGGCAGGCGACATTTTTAAGCACCGCATCAACAATCTAGATTGGGACGATCAGTGGGTGTTTCACGATTCTCGCTTTAACTTAATGTGGGGCTCCGACGACGTGTTCCTCCGATTCCTTTGCGAGACGGTGCATCCCGTTGTTCGGGGAAACCGGACACAAGCCGCCGCCATGGTTGAACTGTACAACACGCACCTCAAAATTGACGGCTGGGAACTGGCGGAGCGCATGTCGATTTCTGGGCGAGCTGTGTATTCGGCTCGCCGCTTGGTTGCCGGCGCGACGCTGGCTTTGAATGCGGCACGGCATGTCGCAAAAGTCCTCGACGCGGACTACATCAGCCAGCAGATCACCAGGCTGGAAGCAGCATCGGTGCACGATCCCGAATTGGCCATCGGCACAGGAAAGGAATTTGTTGAGACCGTCTGCAAGGCGATCCTTGAAGAACGATCCGTGCAATACGAACGCAGCTGGGATTTTCCGAAGCTCGTTCGCTCAACGCTCAAAGAAATGAAATTGGTGCCGGACGAAGTGCCCGACCACAATAAAGCCGCGGATTCAATCCGGCTGCTCCTCAATAACCTTGCGACGATTTCCAACGCACTGGCGGAGATTCGCGGTCACCTCGGCACAGGCCATGGAAAAAGCGTCAAGATGAAGGGCC
>DASRAT010000218.1:0-4573 GCA_035638015.1 Gemmataceae bacterium
ATCCTCATCCGCATAGAGTCGGGCCATGAGTGGTTAATCCGCTTCGTTTTCGCGAATATCTTGATCGATTTCGGCAGTATGGTCACGGTAGTAGTCCCAGGCGACAGCAAGGTCGTCCGGCGTGAGGCCCACGATGTTCCCCAAAATGCGGTCGTCCGGCAATCCCAGCCTGCGAGCATTCACCAAACCCCAAACTGTGATCCGCGTGCGGCGAATGCAAGCCCGGCCGCCGCAAAGTCCCGGCGTTTTCTGCACCCAGCTTTTTTTGGCAGTATCTGTAGACATGATTGCGACCTCCTTGGAGCGATTATAGCAGTGAACTACATTGATCCCGCCTCATTTTTTGTCGGGGTTGATGTTATTCCAGGGAACAACCCCCAACCGCTCCGCCCAGCGCTCATAACGGTCAATCAGTTCCTTAACTTGACCAGGGTTCCGCGCCGCCAAATCATTAAGCTCCGTGCGGTCAGCATCCAGGTCGTAAAGCTCCCACGCTCGGCCATGCTCCGCGACCAGTTTCCATTTGCCCTGGCGAACAGCACGGTTGCCCTCGTGTTCCCAGAAAATTGCGTCGTGGCCGGCTCGCTCTTTGCCCTGAAAAATGGGCAACAGGCTCTTGCCTTCCACCGGCAGCAAGTCTCGCCCGGGAAACTTGTCCGGGTATTTGCCGCCGGCGATTTCGACACACGTCGGCAACAGATCAATGACGTGGCCGGGTTGCTCGCTGATACTCGCCTTCTTGATGACGGCGGGCCAGTATGCGATCAAGGGCGTCGCGACGCCGCCCTGGTGGGCCCAGTGCTTGAACAGCCGAAACGGCGTGTTGCTGGCATTGCCCCACGGCAAGCCGTTGCTCTGAAAAACATCGTCGGGGCCTGGTTTGACGGACGCCACATTGCCCACCTGTGTCGGTCTGCCGTCGCGCGTTTTCTCCGGAAACATATCGCCCCGCCAGCTCGCCGGGATTTCCTCGGCATTGCCGCCATTGTCGGACAGAAACAGGACAAGCGTGTTTTCCTCCTGACCGCTTTCTTTGAGCGCCTGCAGAAGCCGGCCGATACCTTGATCCATGCGGTCGATCTGGGCGGCGTACACCGCCATGCGCAAATCTTCCCACTCTTTGTTGGCCACCTTCTCCCAGGCCGGGGCATCGGCATCGCGAGGTGAAAGCTTCCAGCGCGCATCAATCAGACCCATGTCGATCTGGCGTTTATAGCGAGCCTTCCTAAGCGCATCCCAGCCGTCTCGATATTTGCCCTGATACTTGGCGATGTCCTCGGGCAAAGCATGCAGCGGCCAGTGCGGCGCCGTGTGGGCCACATAAAGGAAAAACGGCTCCTTGTGCTTGCTGGCCTCTTGCAAATACGCGATGGCGTTTTCTGTAATGGCATCGGTCAGATAAAAACCCTTGCCCGCCTCGATCGGCGTGTTGTCCCGCGTCAGCGTGGGCGGATCGTAGTAACTGCGAACGCTGCCGATGAGTCCAAAAAACTTGTCAAACCCCCGTTGCAAGGGCCAGCTATCCTTGCCGTCCTTGGAATCCGTGACATGCCATTTGCCGATCATGAACGTCCGGTAGAGCAAGATCCGCAACAGCTCGGCAATGGTGACGCAGCGCTTGTTGAGCCGCCCCTGGTAAGCGGGTTTGCCAAGATCCTTCACCATGTGGCCCACGCCGGCTTGATGCGAATAGAGCCCCGTTAGCAAGCTGGCCCGCGTCGGGCAACAGCGTCCGGTGTTGTAAAACTGCGTGAACCGAATGCCCTTGGCAGCCAGCCGATCCAAGTTGGGCGTAGCGATCTCCGACCCGTAACAACCCAAATCGCTGAAGCCCAGATCATCCGCCATGATAAGAACGATGTTGGGCTTCTTCGGCTCACCAGCGGTTGCGTTTGTAGCCACGAGGCACGCCGCCAGAATCAGCCAGCACCAGCGAAGTCGCATGTTTGTCCTCACTTTACTTGAAGGCAGGAATCGCCGTCGGCAGCCCAACGCGCATGATAGCCACGTCGAGCGGATAGGGAATCGGGCCAAAATCGCCGACGCGCTTGAATTTCACGCGAATGGTCGTGCATTGCTGCAACGGAAGCGGCTCGTAGCCAACCTCCTCATCGAACGCTTCCTCCTCCGTCGGCAGCTGGACAGTAACGCGCTGATGTTCCGGCAGATCGACAGGTCCCAGCGGGCGAAAAACGCCATTCTCGAACACCGTTTCGATCGATTCCCCAAGCATGGTTGTCTCCGGATAAACGTTGGCCGCGGGCGCTCTATTGTACCACGTTGGCGATGTGACACACCCTGAAATTTCGGAGCGCACCACCAGCCAGCGCGGTCGGTTAGCACGCCCCGAAAGCCCGTAAAGCGACTGCAAGACCCAAGTCCTTCACGCCCTTGCCGCCTGCTAAAATCCTCAACGCGTTCTCAGCGCTGGACCGCCGCAACAAATGCCTGTAAAATAAAGCCCAGCGTGAATGAGCCAGGTTAACCAAGGCAGCGCCCCGGCTGGTGAGCGTTGTCACTGGGAGTCCGTTCCAATGAGTAAAAAGCGTTTCGAAGCCGCGGGCCTGGTTTTATTCCTGCTCATCGGCAGTGCGGCAATTGCCCAACCGGGCGATGCCCCGCTGGCGGATGCCGCGGAGAAGAAGGACGCCGCCAAAGTCGCCGCCCTGCTCAAACAAGGCGTCAATGTCAACGCCACCCAGGCGGACGGCATGACGGCTTTGCACTGGGCTGCCTATCACGACGACCTGCAGACGACGACACTTTTGCTGAAGGCCAGCGCCAACGCCAAGGCCGCCAATCATTATGGTGTGATGCCGCTTTCCCTGGCGTGCACCAACGGCAACGCCGAGATTGTGGAGTTGCTCCTCAAAGCCGGCGCCGATCCCAACACTACGCTGCGCGGCGGCGAGACGGCCCTGATGACCGCCGCCCATACGGGAAAGATCGGGCCGGTCAAAGCGCTGCTGGCTCGCGGCGCCAGCGTGAATGCCAAGGATCGCAAGGGACAAACAGCCCTGATGTGGGCCGCGGCCGAAGGCCACGCGGACGTGGTGTCCGCATTGATTGCGGCCAAGGCGGAATTCAAGAACGCGTTGCCGTCCGGCTTTACGCCCTTGTTGTTCGCCGCCCGCGAAGGCCGCATCGAGGTCGTCCGCGTGCTGCTCAAGGCGGGTGCCGACGTTAACGATTCGATTCAAGCCAAAAAAGGCGTTTCGCGCGGCCCCAAACCCGGAACCAGTGCGGTGCTCATGGCCGTGGAAAACGCCCATTTTGAGCTGGCGATGGTGCTCGTGAAAGCCGGCGCCGATCCGAATGACCAGCGCGCGGGCTACGGAGCGTTGCACATGGTTACCTGGGTCCGCAAGCCAAGCCGCGGCGACGACGAAGAAGGCGACCCGCCTCCCATTGGATCGGGCAAGCTCACCAGCCTTGATTTTGTCAAGGAAATGGTCGCCAATGGCGCCAAAGTCAATTTGCAATCCAAAAAGGGCGTGTCGAACAGAGGCATTCTGAACAAAACCGGCGCGACTCCCCTGCTGGCCGCCGCCTCCACTGCGGACGTTCCACTTCTGCAATTGCTCGTCAAGCTGGGTGGCGATCCGAAGATGCCAAACTCGCAGGGCTCGACTCCCCTGATGGCCGCCGCCGGTGTGGGCGTTGGCGCCCCCGAAGAAGCGGCCGGCACCGAGCCGGAAGTGGTCGAGGCCATCAAGTATTTGGTAAAGATTGGCGCGGACGTGAATGGAGTCGACAAAAACGGCGAAACCGCGATGCACGGCGCCGCCTACCGCAATCATCCCAAGGTGGTGCAGCTTCTGGCCGATAACGGCGCCAAGATCGACGTCTGGAACCGTCCCAACAAGACTGGCTTGACGCCCATGGTCATTGCCGAAGGCCACCGGCCGGGACTGAATTTCAGGCCCTCTCCGGAAACCGTTGCCGCCCTGCAGCGCGTCATGATCGCCGCCGGCGTCACGCCTCCGAAACCGTCATTGGCGCCGAAGGCCGACTACCAAAACCCCAAGAAAAAACTCGTCCCCTGAGGCCGACCTTAAGGATTTGCCGCAACTTGGACTCGGTTGATTTTCTCTTGAACGCGCGCGGCCTGATCCTTCTTGTCAGTGCGGTCAAGGTAATGTGCTTCGTTAACCAGGCATTGAGTCAGCATGTCGCTCGCGCCTTCCTTCTCAAGACTGCTTTGGGCCTCGTGCAAGCAGCGCAAGCCGTTCACCTCGTCCCCGTTCATCAAATAAGCCAGGCCCAGATCGGCCTGGGCTTCGGCCCGGCCGGGCCATTCGCTGTTGCCGCGCCATTCCACTGCCCTCTGCAAAAGCGCCAGGCCATATTTATGGTCGCCTTGCTTGAGCTTGGTCGATCCAAGGAGCCCCAGCGCAGGCGCCACTACTTTGGGATCAGGAACCTCAGCTAGCCGGGCCAATAGAGTCACTGCCGCCACGTCCTGGCGCATGCTTAAAAGCGTTTTGGCTTGCAGCAGTTGCAGCTCGTCGCGTTGACTTGGGGTTTGTGCATTCGTTTCGGCGCGTTTGTAGGCAAGCAATGCGGTTTGGAA
>DASRAT010000219.1:0-6088 GCA_035638015.1 Gemmataceae bacterium
CGAAGACAAGGAGACAAGGAGACTTGGAGACAAGGAGAGAGCCAGAAACCTTGGTTTTCTCCTTGTCTCCAAGTCTCCTTGTCTCCTTGTCTTTTCACACACCATGCACTTCAAGCACTTCAAACTAACGCATCCCATCACGCTCGCTCCGATGGAGGAGCATACCAATTATCCATTTCGGCTGCTGATGAAGCAGCACGGTGCAAGCTTTGTTTGCACCGAGCGGATTGACGCTGACGATGTCGCCAAGCGCGATCGGCGGGCATTGCGGTTGCTGTACACGACTGCTGCGGAAAGACCGCGTGCGGGGCAGATCAGCGGCCGCGAGCCGGCGGTCATGGCGGAGGCTGCACGTGTCGTCGAGGAGCAGGGGTTTGATGTTGTCGATTTGAATTTTGAGTGTCCGATTCGGCGGTTGGTGAATCGCGGTGAAGGCGGGGCGCTTTTGGATCGGCCGGCGGTTATTGGCGAGATTGTGGCGGCAGTGGTGCGGGCGGTTTCGATTCCGGTGACGTTGAAGATTCGCAGCGGACCGGATGGGGCGCGAGAAACCGCAAGCGAGGTGGCGCGGGCGGCGGAAGGGGCGGGAGCGGCGGCGGTCGATGTGCATGCGCGGAGCGTCGAACAGGCTTATCTTGGCGGGCCGAATTGGAGCGTGGTGCACAGGGTTAAGGAGGCGGTGAAGATCCCGGTTTTGGGAAGCGGTGGCGTACGCGAGCCGGCTGATGCGATTCGGTTTTTGAAGGAGACGGGGGCGGATGGCGTTGCGGTGGGGCGTGGTTGTCTCGGCAATCCGTGGATCTTTCAACAGGCGCGAGCGCTGTGGTTGGCTTTGCCGGGTGTGCGGCCGCCGTCGCCGAAAGAGCGAGGGAAGGCGCTGTTGCAACTCGTTGAAGGCGAGTTTCAACTTTATGGTCAGCAGGTGGCATTACGGCGGTTGGCCCGGACTAGCTGTTATTTTGCGAAGTTCTTGCCAGACTTTGCGGGATTTCGGGACCGTGTTCATCAGGTTCGCGATTTGCAGGGCTTTCGGCGTTTGGTAAAAGAGTGGTATGGATGATGTGGCGAGCCGGGAGCGTGAGCGACCGGAGACGGCGACCAGGGAGACCCGCCCATGCCCTACCGCGGCGACGACACCGATGAACTCGACGACCGGGAATGGCCCGAGCCGGATCACAGCGATGATCCGGATGGCGGTGTGGAGACATTGCCGTGTCCCTTCTGCAAGGCGCCGGTGTATGAAAACACCGAACGCTGTCCGCATTGCGAGAATTATCTCTTCTACGACGGGCCGTCGTCGCCGGCGAAACCGCTCTGGTTTCTTGCCGGCGTCGTGATTTGTCTGGGCGTGGTGATCTATTGGATCTTTCGCGGGTGAGAGATGGAGTCTGACTGCTCCCGTAAGCGACGCTCGATATGGAAAAACGCTATTACAGAGCGATTCTGCAACGGCACGGCGTCGAATTCGATGAGCACTATGTTTGAGGCTAGCTCAAGCGTCGCTACGCGACGCCGGAACATTGTTGCTGGTTTGAACACCGGGCGTTGAAACGCCCGGCTACCATCGGGCGACCGCTACGCGGTCAAGATAACCAGGCGTTGAAAGCAGGTGGTTCAGCCATGCCACAACTCGAATTCTTCGCTGTTCACGAAGATCTCCGGCAGGTCTTTGATTTTCTTTACGGCGAGACTGATTTCCACGTTTTCGAGTTGTACTCGGAGTTCGGTCAGGAAATACGCGAATTCAAATCGTTTAGTGAACTGGACGGAGCATTTGAAATAGGTCATGACAAGCGCGGTCGTGGCTTTGCTATCCTTCTGTCCCTTTGGTCTCCGTCAGTGATGACCGATCCCCACATCGTACGTGTAAAACTGGACCCGAAGCTGTGCAATGGCTTTACGTTCCGGTACACAATGGGAGGCTTCGGTGCCGTTCAATTCTACCTCGGCGGATTATGCGAAAGAGATAAGGTCGTTACAAAAACGCATTTCGGGCACTCCACGGAAAGGGGCGCGCGGTCGTGCGGCTACCGTTCTGGAGTTGATTGGAAGGCTCTATCCAAGCTGTCCAACCGTTTCCGTTATCATGTCTCAAAGCGACTTGCTGTCGCCAAGGCGCCTGGGAGGCCGGTACTTTCTGCGGCGTATGAAATGTACTTGGAGGGTTGTAAGCTGAAGGAGGCGGCAGAGTGTTCCTGGTGGTATGAACCCGTCGTGAATGATGGTGTATAAACCGTCAAGGCAGACCGATTCAACCTATCCCGCGAGGCTCGGCCCTCTCGCCCTCATAACGAAACCGCCCGCATCATGACCATCCGCGTCTCCAACCTCCGCCTCCCCATCGACGAACCCGAAGCTGCTCTGCGCGCTCGGCTCGCACCCGCCATCGGTGTTCGCGAAAACGATCTGCATTCTTGGCGAATCCTGCGCAAGAGCCTCGACGCCCGCCAAAAAGACTCTCTTCAATTCGTCTACGCCGTCGAGGTTTGTTGTCCCGAGGAGGAGGCGGTCATCGCCGCTCATGCCGTCAAACGGCGGGGCGATGTGCAGATCGATCACTACACGGAGCCGCCGTTTGAGATGCCGCCGCCGGGTGACAGGCCATTGTCATCGCGGCCGGTGATCATCGGTTCGGGGCCGGGCGGTTTGGTGGCGGCGTATTTTCTGGCGGCGGCCGGGTATCAGCCGTTGGTGCTGGAACGCGGCCGGGCGGTGCGCGAACGCATTCATGATGTGCATGCGTTCGATGCCGGCGGGCCGCTCGATCCGGAGAGCAATTATCTCTTCGGCGAAGGCGGGGCCGGCACCTTTAGCGACGGCAAGCTGACTTGCCGCGGCTCGGGGCCGGATGTTCGGCGGGTGCTGGAGCTGTTCGCCGAGTGCAAGGGCAAGCCGTCGATCCTTTATGATTATCGGCCGCATCTGGGCAGCAATCGCTTGCCGGCGGTGGTCAAGGCGATTCGGCGACGCATCGAGGCGCTGGGCGGCGAGGTGCGTTTTGGTTGCCGGGTGGATGATCTGGACATTCGCGACGGGCGGCTGCATGGGTTGTTCACGACCTCGGGTTACATCGCGGCGTCGGTGGCGTTGCTCGCGATTGGGCATAGTGCCCGCGACACCTATGCGATGCTGGTTCGCCGCGGTGTGCCGATGGCGCACAAGGCGTTTCAGATGGGCATCCGCATCGAGCAGCCGCAGGAGACGGTCAATCGCGTGCAGTATGGGCCGAGCAAACTGGAAGAGAAACTGGGAGCGGCCGATTATACGCTGGTGGCGCGGGGGCCGCATGATTTGTTCACGTTTTGCATGTGCGCCGGCGGCAATGTCATTCCCAGCGTCTCGCAGGCGGGGGCGTTTTGCACCAATGGCATGAGCCTGTCGAGGCGGGACACGCAGTTTGCCAATAGCGGCTTGGTGGTGACGGTGCCGCCTGAGGCGTTTGGCGGCAGCGATGTATTGGCGGGCGTGCGCTTGCAGCAGATTTTTGAGGGCAAGGCGTATGAGCTAAGCCGCGATGAATATCGCTGTCCGATTCAGTGGGCCAAGGATTTTGTGGGCCGCCGCAAGAGCGCGTCACTGCCGCCGAGCAGTTATCCGCGTGGGTTGGTGCTGGCGGAGATGGCGGATTTGGTGCCGCCGATGATTCTTGAGACGCTGTATCACGGCTTGCCGATTTTGGATCAACGCTGGCGTGGGCGGTTTTTGGCGAACGCGACATTGGTGGGGCCGGAAGCGCGTGGCAGTTCGCCGGTGCGGATCTTACGCGATGATGTTACACGGGAGACGCCGGGGATTGAAGGGATTTATCCGGTGGGCGAAGGGGCGGGGTATGCGGGTGGGATTGTGAGTGCGGCGGTGGATGGGCTAAAGTCCGCAAAAGTGCTGATTGCCAAACACACACCGCTAGCTGTATGATCCAGTCACTGTTCTCGAAAGGTGCGCTTTGGAGGACATAAAATCCAAGGGAACCCAGCAATGGCCTGGATCTCGCGCACCTTGTTGAATCGGCGTATTGTCATTTGCCTGTTCTTGTTGGCGGCCCTCGGCGGAACTTTGTTCGCCTTGGCGCGCATTGGCAACAAGCCGCCTCGGGAGCAAACGCCCGACGAAAAGTATCAACACCTGGTCGAGCATTTCAAAGAAACGCACAAACAACTTGAGGCGGCTTACCGCGCTGCCCACGCCGAAAAGAGGCCCATTCCCAGAGACATCGTGGAACTGGCCGACGCCGACCGGCACGCTGCACAGTTTTTGGCCTTGATGCAAGCCTATCCCAATCACCCGGCAGCGCTGGACGCCTTCCGCTGGTTGCAAGAAAACACCAGCACCAGGAGCGGCTGGGCCGCCAAGGCGCTGCCCATTATCATTCAACATTGGATAGAAGACATCCAAATCGCACATCTTTGCCAAGGCCTGATGCAGCATGACTCCGAGGTTGGCGACAAGCTGCTGCTGGCCGCCATTGAAAAAAACCCACATCGCAATGTGCAAGCCTATGCACGCATGGCACTGGCCCACTCCCAGGAATCGGCGGCCGACCGCAAGCCCACCAAAAAGGATGCCCAGGAACGCGCCGCTCTCGAGAAAAAAGCGGAGTCACTGCTTCAGGCAATTGTGGAGAATTACGCCGACGTTCTCGATCCCAGAAATCCCGAGATCACTCTCAGCAAGGCCGCTGACAAAAAGCTTTATGAGCTCCGTCATTTGACGGTCGGTCACGAGGCGCCGGAGATCGAGGTTGCTGACTGCAACGATCAAAAAATGAAATTATCCGACTTTCGTGGGCAAGTCGTCTTGGTCGTCTTTTGGGGAACCTGGTCGCCGCCCTGCAAGGCCAACGTGCCTCACGAGCAGGCGTTGCTCAAGCAATACGAAGGCAAGCCGTTCGTGGTCGTCGGGGTCAATAGCGACATTGATCGCCAGACGCCGCAAAAGTTCTGCTCGGAAAATCACATCACCTGGCAATCCTTTTGGGACGGCGGCGTCAAGGGGCCGATCGCGGACCAGTGGAACGTGCATTCATGGCCGACCTTTTACCTCCTCGACGCCAATGGCGTTATTCGGTATCGAAACGATTATTTGCAAGGGACCCTGGTGCGCCAAGGAATGGACGGGAAGCTAATGCAAGTGCCGTGTTTGGACGAAGCCGTGGGAGAGTTGGTAAAAGAACTGTCGGCGGAGAAGTAGCCAGCCGCTTGTGGGCTAGCATAACACGCGCAAGTCACCCTGCCGTTTGGTAATGGCAACACGATCCAGATACTCGCAAAATGGCACCGCGAATTTGCGCGTCGTTCCCAGCAAATCGCGGATTTCGGCTACGGTCAAGCCTGCTCCGCCGCCTGTCAACTTTTCCCGCACTTTTTGACGCATCGTTGCTTCAGCGTCCGCGTGCAGAAAAATGCCGTCGGCGATTAGAACCAACAAACCTTCGGCCAAGCAGACTTCAAAGAGATCATTCAAGTTCGCCGCGTTGCCGCCGGCCTGATTGGCGAAGCTGCCTGGCTCGGGCGGTTGGAACCCCGATTCCAGATAGGCCGCCACCACCTTGTCTTTGAGCTTGCGGAGATTAGCACTGAGCTTCGGTTTGAAATCAGCCCGCGCAATCCGCCGGGTGTCTCCCACGAGACGTTTTTGTTTTAACAAGCGCTCAATCGCCGCTTGCACCAGGGCATCGTCACCGACGTAATCGAGCTGGGCTTGCACCTTGTGGCGGTCGTGCGAGGTCATCAAAGGGGTTTCTTCGTGGAGTCGGCCAAGAACGGTCAAAATGCGTTCGTCCAGCTCCTTGAGAATGTCGGCATGCAACAGCAAGTGACGAGCGTGGCCAACGGCGATATCCACAAGATCGCCGCGTTCCTTCAGCGTCGTAATCAGTTGCTCGGCTTCGTCCGGACCGACGTTGGCGCCGCGGACCAGGTCGGCCACGGTGAAGCCGTGAAAGCCGCCGAACCAGGCGACTGTCAACGCACGTTCATCGGCAGGGCCAGTCCACAGTTTTTCGATGCGCTCCAAAAGTTCGACATGCCGCCGGCGAATCTTGCGGGCGACCGGTTGCAGGACCTGGCCGCCGCCCAGCGTTTGCGTTGCG
>DASRAT010000220.1:0-6211 GCA_035638015.1 Gemmataceae bacterium
GTCGTCAATGGTCGATCCAAAATCGCGGCGTGCCAGGGAGGCGCCGCTCTCACCGCTGCAACTGGCGAAGACCACCGCGATGCGTTCATCTTGGGCGCCCGCCCACAGCGCAGTTGTCCCTAACCGTGAATGGCCTTGAACCGCGATGCACATGCCGTCAATCGCCTTGTCGCTGAGGAGATAATCGACCACGCGGCTGACGCCCCAGGCCCAGGCGCTCTTGGCACGCCATTCATGCGGCGCCGGTTCGGTTTGGCCTTTTTTCAAGGTCATGCCGATCACGCCCAGATGATAGGCGTTATTGCGGTCTGGTTGAATGTCGGTGTTGGAGAAAGTTGCGTGGGCCCAGCCGCGGGCCAGGATGTCAGTCGTGGGCCCGCCGCCGACAGTCAGGATGACGGGAACCGGCGCCGTGGCTTTGGCGGGAACATAAATCGTGAGATTGATGCGCGGCCCGTCTGCCTTATCGCCGATGCGGCCAAGGATTTTTTTCATGATCGTGCTGCCGCCCTTGGCCTTGGGATCTGTCGAGGCAACCTCCCATTTCACCTGCGGCGCGTTGGCCGGGACATGGCCGATGTATTCGGTGCGGAACATCTCAAGGATTTCCGGCCGGCGTTTTTTTAACCAGGTGTCGGCATCACGCACCGGTGTACCGTTCGCAAGCGTCAACGGATCGGGCAAAGTGTAAGGCTTCACTTTGCTCTCATCATAATTGGTGACGTGGCCCGTACGGGCATACTGCACGTCTCGGCCTTTGTCGTCCTTGCCCTTTTTTACTTTGTAACCAGGAGGCACGGGAACCTGGCCGTGGGAAACCATGGCGGCGCTGGCGATGATCGTCGTCACCATGACACAAGATAACAGGCGCATGCCGAGTCTCCTTGGAGGGATTTGTGGGCGCGCGTGGCAAGTAAGCAATGTTCTATTGAATGGTACTAACCGCGAAAGAGTAGCACTTGCCGCTGGACGACGCAATCGTTTTAATGACGCGCACCTGATAATCACCTTCAACTTCAAAAGGTGCCGCCATGCCGCTGCGCTGCTTCTTTGTTTTCGTCATTGCACTCTTCATTATCGCTGAAGCGCCTTATAGCGGCGCCCAAGCGCCCCAGCAGAAGGATCAGAAAGAACAGAAGGAGCTGTTCTCGGAAGTCGACGGCGTCGTCACGATTGGCGGCAAGAAGATCGAATACAAAGCCACCACGGGCCGGTTGCCGGTGAAGGATCTGACCGGCAAGGCGACGGCGAAAGTCAATTTCACGGCATACGTGAGAACAATTGAGGGTGCGCCCGGCAACCGTCCCATCACCTTCGCCTTCGGCGGCGGACCCGGCTCGTCGTCGCAATCACTGCATATCGGTCTTTTTGGACCACGCCGTCTCCTGATTGACGAAGATGGCAAAAGCTTGCCGTTGCCGCCCAAGCTCGTTGAGAACGATACGTCCGTCCTGGACGTGACGGACGTGGTGATCATCGAGCCGGTGAGCGTGGGCTTCAGCCGAGCCGACGACCCCAAGGACGCCAAACTGTTTCATGGCCTCGAGGAAGACACGCATGCCGTGGGTGACTTCATCCGGGCTTACCTGAGCAAATACGAACGAGCGGCTTCGCCGACATACATTGCCGGTTTGAGTTATGGCACCACCCGAGCCGCAGCGCTTTCCAGGTATCTCCCGACCAAAGGCGGCGTCAAGTTGGCAGGGGTTGTGCTCCTGGCCGTCGTGTTGGACTTTCAGACGATCGATTTCGGGCCAGCGAACGACATGCCCTACAGCCTCTATCTGCCGACCTACACGGCCGCCGCGTTTCACCACAATAAGCTGGACAAGGCCTGGGCAACCGATTTGGCCACGGCTCTGAAGGAATCCGCGCAATTCGCCAACGGGCCGTATACGCTGGCACTCAACAAGGGGAACTTGCTGACCGACGAGGAACGCCGTGCGACTGCAAAATCAATGGCGAAGCTGATGGGTGTGTCGCAGGATTTTGTGTTGAAGTCGGATCTACGTGTCAGCGCGGCCAAGTTTCGCAGCGAGCTTTTGCGCGACAGTCAGGAACTCATTGGACGCTACGACAGCCGGGTCAAGGCCAAGGTTAAAGGTGGCGGCAAGGGCGGCGGAGGGGATCCCAGCAGCACCTTGCTTTCCGCACCGTACACGGAAGCGCTCAACGCCTACTTTGTGAACGAACTCAAATACAAGACCGATCTCAAATACGTAACCCAGGGGCAGGTGCAGCCTTGGAGCTATGGCAAGGCGGGGACCAACAAATATGCCAACGTCGCGCCGCGGCTACGCGCAGCGCTGGAGAGTGACAAGAATCTTCGCGTGCTCGTGGCCAGCGGCTATTTTGACCTCGCAACTCCATACGCCGCCACGGAATTCACTTTCGCCCATCTCGGTCCGAAGCCCTTGATGGACCGGGTGAGCTTGAAGTACTACGAGGCCGGCCATGCGATGTATTCACACCAACCCTCGCGCCGGCAATTGACGGAAGATATCCGCAAATTCATAGCCAGTGCGCCTGCCAAACCGGGTGGCGTGCCCAAGCTATACCCGCTAGTGTTGGCGCCATTTCCCGCTCAGTCTCGTTTGGCCACAAACTTCTGGATGCGCTCCCCATCCACCTCCGCGACATACACGGCCCCTTGCGAATCGACGCACAACATGTGCGGCATGCCGAATTGACCTGGACCTTTGCCCGTGCCGCCCCAGCGGCCCAACTCCTTGCCATCTTTGTCCAGTACCCGCACCCAGTTAGTCCAGCCGTCCGCCACAAACATTTGGCCTTCGCGGGTCAGGAACATGCCATAGGGCCAACGGCCCTCTTTCCACTGGGCGAGGAATTTGCCGTCAGCGTCAAATACTTGAATGCGGCCGTTGTCGCGGTCGCCGACATAGACCTGGCCCTTGGAGTCCACGCAGATCGCGTGTGGCAAATTGAACTCTCCAGGACCTTTGCCTTTTTTGCCCCATTGCTTGAGCAACTTGCCGTCTTTGGAGTATTTCAAGACTCTGAAATTGCCATAGCCATCAGTGACGTAAAACTCGCCATTGGCGGCAACCGCGACATCGGTTGGCCGATCATAGCGATCCGGAGTGTTGCCAGCCTGGCCTTTGGTGCCGAGGGACAACAGCAATTTGCCGTTGGGGTCAAACTTGAGCACTTGATGATAGCCGGTGTCAGTGGTCCAGACGTTGTTGTCTTTGTCGATGCGCAAGCCATGCGGCGACTTGAAATGCTCGTCGCCCCAGGAACGAAGGAATTTGCCGTCGGGTGTGAAAACCATGACCGGATTTTTGCCGCGATGGAAGATGAAGACATTGTCATTGGAATCGGTGGCCACGGCGGAGACGGGGCCGAATTTGAGTTCTTTCGGGAGTAAGGGCCAAGCGGGCACTGGTCGGTAGTCAGGGAACTTTTGCAGTGGACCTTGGTCTGTGGCCGCGATCCGACCCGCAAACGCAAATGCCAAACCGAGAAGGCTAATACACAAGCGCGAGTTTTTTCCACTTTTTTTGATCATCATATTCTCCCAATATGGAGCTCGGCTCGCCTATTTGCACGCCTTCAAAAATGCCCACAAATCCGCCAATTCGCGCGGCGTCAGCACCTGATCAAAACCCGCCGGCATCACCGATACCATGCTCGGCTGCATATCCTCGATCTCCTCCCGCGCAATCCGCACCTCCTGCTGAGGACCCATCACCAGCACGACTTCGTCCATCGTGTCCTTGCGAAGAACGCCATTATGGACTTTGCCGTCCTTGGTGGTCACCTGCACCGGCTCGTAACCGCGGACAAAACTGGCGCTGGGAAAGACCACCGCTTCCAGCAAATCGCGGTCGCTGCGCGTGCGAGCAATGTGGGTAAGATCGGGGCCGACATTGCCGCCGAGATAGCCAATGGCGTGGCAACTGAAGCACGCCGCCTTTTGGCTATTGAAAACAACATGGCCGCGGCCCTTGTCGCCCTTGGGCAGCGTTTCTAGCAGTTTTTCGAACTGGGCCTTTTGCTTGGCGGGATCGCTGCCGAGGCTGGCGTAAAGCTCCTGGGCCTCTTTTTGAACGGCGGGGCCGAACTTGGCCAGACGCGGTTTGAGGCTTTCCACGCGGAGGCTGGCTTTCACAGGCGAGTTTTTCAGGGCGGCGATCAGTTCTTTGCCGACTGTTTCGTCTGTTGCATTGGCGAAGACGGCCAGGACGCGATCCAGTTCCATGGGGCCAGCGCTTTTCAGGGCGGCGATCAGGGCAAGCTGTTGGTCTCTCGTCAACTTAGAGCGGCTGAGTACGTCGGCTGCGGTGCTGCGCAAGGCGACGGGATGATCGGCGCCAAGGAAGGCGAGCAACAACGCCATTTGCACCGGTTCGACTTTGGACAAACCACCGGGGACTGCGGCCAAGGCGCTAAGGCGAATGTTGGCGGGAGCTTTGACGTTGTTTCCGACGCTAACCAACGCCGCAGGCAACTTTTCGGGTTTCTGTTTCAGATCGCGCCATGTGCGCGCGGTACGAATCGCTTCTTCGGTGATTTCAAAATCGTCGCCGCCAAGAGCATTTGCCACGTTGGCGATCCAGATGTAAGGGACTGGTTTAACGCCGGATTGAGCCATCGCTTTGAGAATCATGCGCTTGGCCATGGTCGAAGAGGTAGGCGCAAGCAATTGTTCTCCAAGCAGTTTCTCTCCCGATCTACCGCGGCCTGACATCGCAAGGTATCGCACCAATTCCGTTTGTTCGGCGGCGGTCAAATTCTTTGCCGCCAGTCTTTCACGCAAGAATTCAGTGTCGGTGTCGCGGAACTCGGAATGCCGACCAACGATCCACCATGCTGCGTCCTTCATCGCCGCGTCGTCCGAACCCAATTCGGCACTCACAGCTCCGGCAGTCAAGTTTGCCGTTCCCATCTGATCCAAGGCAATCAGAGCGCCCCGCCGGATTTTGACATTGTCGCTTTTTAGTCCGAGCCTTGTGGCTTTGGCGTCGCCGATTTCTATGAGGGCGTAAATCAAAGAGTGCTCCAAGACGCGATCATTTTCCTGACTCAACGCGGCAAGTAATGCCGGAACGGCGTTGCTATTCCGCGATCGCCCCAACGCTTCTGCGGCCGCCCGCCGATTTTGCGGTGATTTTTCTTGAAGAATTGCCTCCAACGACCAAACCACTGTTCCTCCCCCATAGCGCTCTGCCCCCACACAATTGATCAACGCCTGGCGAACTATTTCGTCTTTTTTGCCATTGTAAAGCCAACCAAAATCAAGGTCTGCAAGCGCTGGTGCTGCTCCTAAATGACTAAAGGACTTTACCATTTGCAGTGAGGCAAGCGGCGACAGCTTGTTGACTGCCGCCTTTATCTTTTCGTACAAGGCAAAAGCCTCCTTCTCCGCAAATTCAGGTGTTGCTTGATCCGCGGTCTTCTTGGCAAGGTCAGCGAATGTCTCCACAGCTCGCTTTCGAACACTTGGTCTTGGATCATCAAAAAACGTCAGCAATTGTTCAAAAGTTTGATCTTTCCACTTCACCTTCAACCCACGCGGATCATCCACCTTCGCCGCATCCTTCTTCCTCACCCGATAAATCGCCCCCAGCACGTCCGGCTTTATGAGCTGCGTCGTCGGGCAACACAGCTTGTACCAGCCGCCGGTGTCCACCACCAGCAAGCTGCCGTCGGCGTCCTCGATCGCGTCGGTTGGATGAAAATCCTTGTTGCTGGAAACGAGGAAATCGGAATTGATGGTCTTGAACGTGGAACCGTCCGGCACCAGAATGTGGCGCATCACTTTTTGCATGTTGAACAGGCAAGAGAACAGATTGTCCTTGTAGTCCTTGCCGAAGGCGTCCGATTCGTAGCGATGCAATCCCGCCGGGGCGGCGGCGCCGAGATGGGTCATCGGCGGCAGCACGTTCGGACCAGTCCAGATGTGCGGGTCGATGACATCGTGGTGCTCCTTGCCGTAAACGCCGCCGTAGACCGCGTGGATCAGGCCGTCGCGTTTGCCGCCGGCGGGGTACTGCAGAAAGGTGGTGGTGAAGATGCGCTCGCCGCCGGGGGTGAAGACGACATCGACGGGGTTGTCCATGCCGCCGGTCATGACCGGCTCGACGCCGATAGCCGTGTCGCCGCCGGGCTTGGCGCGAAAGATGTGTGCGGCCCGTGTGACGAATGGAGCTTTGCCAGGGATCTCGTATGTTTGCTTGGCAAACGCGCC
>DASRAT010000221.1:0-2378 GCA_035638015.1 Gemmataceae bacterium
GAAAATCTTGCAGGAAGGCCGGAGCAAAAAGCTGATCGAGGCTGTCGAGCATGTAACCTTCAGCGGCAGGATGGCGCGCCAGCGAGGGCAGCTGATCAGCTACGTCACCGAACGTTGCGTCATCGATCTGATCGCGGATGGTTTGATCGTGCGCGAGATCGCGCCGGGCATAGATCTGAAACGCGACGTGCTCGATCAGGCAGCCTTTGCGCTGAAAGTTGACCCGCAGCTCAAACCAATGGATGCCGCGCTATTCCGCAATGCGCCGCTGAACCGCAAACTGAAAGCCCCTGCTTATGCCTGAATCTTTGGCCAGCCAGGTGAAATTCCACATCGATGGAGCGATTGCAACCGTCATGCTGGATCGCGCGGAGAAGCTGCATGCGCTCACGCCGGAAATGATCGAAAAGCTGGCAGATATCGCCACGCAAGTTGACGGCGATGTCGCCATCCGTTGCGTCATTCTGACCGCTGCCGGCGACAAGGCGTTCTGTGTCGGCGCAGACATTAATGCCTGGGCGGGCCTGGATCCCCTTGACATGTGGCGCCGCTGGGTCAGGCGCGGGCACCAGGTTTTTGACCAGTGGGCGCGCCTGCGCGTGCCGGTCATTGCAGCAATCAATGGGCATGCATTTGGCGGCGGACTCGAGCTTGCCGCCATCGCGGACATCCGCATCGCGGCCGGGTCGGCAAACTTCGGACTGCCGGAGGCGACCATTGCGACTTGCCCGGGCTGGTCAGGCACACAACGGCTGGCCGCGCTGATTGGCGCCAGCCGGGTGAAGTATCTTGCTCTGACTGGGCAGCGCATCGACGCAACCGAGGCCTGGCGTCTGGGGATCGTGCATGAACATGTAGCGGCCTCGCAGGTGATGCAGCGGGCTCGCGAACTTGCGGCCGGCATTTGCAACCTTGCGCCCGTGTCAGTGCAGTTGACAAAGCAGATCATCGACGCCGGCCAGGGAATGGGATTGTCCGGCGCACTGGAAGCCATGGCAGGCGCCCTTGCCGCTACGACAGCGGACGCCCGCGAAGGCGTGGCGAGTTTTCGTGAAAAACGCGCACCGGTCTATCGGGGCGAGTGACATGAAGCAAGACCGCCGCACTGTTTACTCCAGATGCATACAGCAGCGATGGTGGCCAACGGGGTAATTTGGCACACTGAGGGCTGTGGTCGCTCAATAAACGGCATTTGTCCGGCCGCAATCGGACATACAAGACTTAAACAGGAGGAGAACATGCATAGGAAAATAATTGCCACGGTGATTGCCGCTGCATTTGGTTGCGCCGGTATGGCATCCGCGGCTGATTCAGTCGAAGTACTGCACTGGTGGACGTCCGGAGGAGAGGCGGCCGCTCTGAATGTGCTGAAGACCAATCTCGAAAAGCAGGGTGTCACCTGGAACGACATGCCGGTGGCAGGCGGCGGCGGCGAAGCAGCCATGACCGCAGTACGTGCCCGTGTCACGGCCGGCAATCCCCCGACTGCGGTGCAGATGCTTGGGTTCGACATCCAGGACTGGGGCAAACAGGGTGTGGTCGCGGACTTGAATTCCGTCGCCGGCAAAGAAGGGTGGGATAAAACAGTGCCGCAGGCATTGCAGAGATTCTCCAAATACAACGGCAAGTGGATTGCCGCGCCGGTGAATGTGCACTCGACCAACTGGGTTTGGGCCAACAAAGAAGTTCTCGCCAAAGCGGGCGTCACGGAACCCAAGACCTGGGACGAATTTATTGCGGCCGCGGAAAAGATACAGAAAGCCGGATTCATTGCAATTGCACATGGCGGCCAACCATGGCAGGACGCAACCATATTCGATGGCGTGGCAATTTCCACTGGCGGCGTGGACTATTACCGCAAGGCGTTCATCGATCTTGACCAGAAAGCGCTCAACTCGCCGACGACGGAAAAAGTGTTCCAGCGCATGTCGCAAGTGCGCAAGCTGGTCGACAAGGATTTCTCCGGCCGGGACTGGAACGTTGCCTCCGGCATGGTCATCAGCGGCAAGGCCGGTTTCCAGATGATGGGGGATTGGGCCAAGGGTGAATTCATCAATGCTAAAAAAGTGCCGGGCAAGGACTTCCTCTGCTTCCGCACGCCCGGTACGCAAGGCGTGGTTTCGTTCAATTCCGATCAGTTCGTGATGTTCAAAGTCGGGGCAGACAAAACCGCTGCCCAAAACAAACTGGCGTCGGCCATCATGGAACCTGGCTTTCAGTCAGCGTTCAATGTTGTGAAAGGGTCCGTTCCGGCGCGCACCGACGTACCCGACACGGCATTCGATGCCTGTGGCAAGAAAGGCATGAAAGATCTGGCCGAAGCGAACAAAAACAACACGCTGGTTGGCTCGATGGCGCATGGACACGCCGTCCCCGCC
>DASRAT010000222.1:0-2616 GCA_035638015.1 Gemmataceae bacterium
AGGGAGTATTGCCAATAGCGTCCATAGTCGAAATGCTTACAGGCCAGGCTTCGGGATTGGGCGACCAGCCAAAAACCAAGGGCGAGGTTGGAAACGGCTTGCGTGCCAAGGCGCACGACCGCCTCCCGCGCGGAGGTCACAGGTCGCCGGGCGCCCATCAAAGCGGAGTTGGCCAGCTTGATGGCGCGGCCCACAAGCGCCGGATCGGCTTGCAGCACAGCGGCAATTTCCTGGACGTTGCCGCCCTCCCGGGCCGTGAGCCGCATCAACGCCAGAGCTACGCCGGGCGGCGTGGGCAAACGGTCGGTGGCCTTGAACTCGTCGAATCGAACGCAGGTCCATTTCCGCACGGCTATTTCCCAATTGGTAAGGGGGTGCGAAAATGGTTTCGGGAGCCTTTTGCCGGAACGGCCGGAAAGGTGCTTCGCACAAAAGGCTCCCGATCCCATTTTCGTGGCGGAAGTCAGGCCTGCAAAACCGACTTTTTCCCTCGACGCCTACCGTTAGTGAAGGATGTTGGCCAATTCCTGCAAAACCTCATTTGCGGTCGTGATGGCCCGGGCATTCACCTGGTAACCGCGCTGAGCGATGATCAGCTTGGTGAACTCCAGGGCCACATCCACATTGGAATTCTCGAGCTGCTTCTGCTGCACCGAGCCGCGACCTCCCGACAAGCCGCCGCCAATCAATGCCGCCCCCGATTCACTGGTCAAGGACAGGTAGTTGTCGCCTTCGCGGCTCAAAGCACCAGGATTGGCGAAATTGGCAATGGCCAGCTGGGCGAGTTGCAAAACCTGCCCATTGGTGAACACGCCGTTGATGGTGCCGTCCTTGTCGACCAACACAGTATTGAGGAAACCCGCCGAGTAGCCGTCTTGCTTGGTGGCGGCCACGGAAGCATCCGTTCCGACCTGGGTCATGCCGTTAAAAGCGCCGTTGGCGCCAAAGTCGAAACCGATCTTCTGGGGCTGGGACAGGTTGGGCAAGGAAATCGTCATGAACGCGTCGCCCGCGCCTGATCCTGAGACCTGCTTGAGCGACCCGTTGTCATTGAAGGTAATGCCGCTGACAAGATTATCGACCAGGGTGCCGTCGGCGGTGGGGATCGAACCAGTCATGCTCCAGGTGTTGGCCGCTTGTTTTTGAAACGTCAACGTCATGGTGTGCGGGGTTCCCTGCGTGTCGAAGAACTGGAAGCCTGTCGTTGCCATGTCGCCGTCCTTGCCGGTGGCGGTGGTCGCCAGAGTGTGATTGCTCCAACTGGTGGAACCGACATTGCCGGCCATATCGGTGATCGACAGGGCCAACTTGCTGGGGCCCGTGGCATTATCTTGCACGACGAGATTGCCGCTGGCATCGAGGCTGGCAGTCGAGCCGGTGAAATTGCTGTTGAGTGTGGACAGCAGGTTGGCGAGCGTCGTGGCCGCGGAGACGTTCAAAATGACATCCACGGCCGTGCCGCCGGAAGTCGTTCCTTGAATGTGCAGGCGGTCGCCCGCGGCATAAGCAGCGCCATTGTCATCCAGGGAATTCAACAAGGTAGCGCTGGTGGCCGGGGCCCCGCCGGCTTGAAACGGCGCCGCGGATGTCAACGTCTGTGCCACGGGACCAAGCGCGTTGGCAGGCAGTCTGCCTTCCATGGTGACGGTGGTGGTGGCTCGGCCGGGAATTTCGCTGCCAAAGGGGATTTTGATGTTATTGTTGCCGGCGACCTGAAAACCGGGATTGGTGGCGGTAGGCTCGCCTGTCGTGCCAAAGCGCTGGACATGCGCCCCGGTGGCGGGGTCCACGAGGAAGTTGGTCGAATCAACGCCAAAGGCGCCCGCGCGGGTGAATAGATTTTGGACGCCGTTGTTGACGACAAAGTAGCCGTTGCCTTGCAGGGCCATGTCCAATTCGTTGCCCGTGGTTTCGAGCGAGCCTTGCTGCAAGTTGGCTGTAATGGAGGCGACTTGAACGCCAGAGCCGACTTGTTCGGGGTTGACTCCGCCGACGCCGCCGCCGACCGTCTGCGTGGCCCCGCGCAGCGTTTGGTAAATCAAATCGGAGAATTGAATGTTCTGCGATTTGTAGCCGGTGGTGTTCATGTTGGCGAGGTTATTGCCGACCACGTTCAACATGTCTTGATGGACCTTGAGGCCGGAAACGCCGGAATAAAGAATGTTTGACATGATTGTTGTTCCAGGGTGTTAAGAGCCTATCCGAAAAGGGGTCAGGCACCGTTGCCGGAACGGCCCGAAGGGTGCTTCGCACAACGGTGCCTGACCCCTTTTCGGATAGGCTTTAATTCGCTAATCTCCAGTTATTTGCCATTCGACGTAATCGAGCGCACCTGAGTTAAAGCCACGGTCTGATTTCCAACCACCAACTGGACGGCGCCATTGTTGACCTGCACAGCGCTAACTGTCCCGCTGGCGGGCAGGGCCTTGCCGGCCGCATCAAAGGTGATCTGTTTGCCAATCAAGCTTGCCCCTTGCGTCACCTGCTGAAGCACCAGCATTTGGTTGATGTTGGTGTTAAGCTGTTGCTGGCCTTGCAACGTCGAAAATTGGGCAAGCTGGGCGACAAAATCGGAGCCACTCACGGGATTCAGCGGATCCTGATTGCGCATTTGCG
>DASRAT010000223.1:0-3931 GCA_035638015.1 Gemmataceae bacterium
GCCGGCATCCGCCGTGTCTTGTACGGTTACAACGCTGTTTTCACCGGTCTTCTGCTGCTGGCATTGCTGGTGCTGGCCAACATCATGGTGGCCGTGGTTTTCACCGCCAATGTGGAATGGAACCCGAAGATGGGCATGCAAAGCCTGGCCCCCCGGTCCAAGGTCACGCTGGAAGGCCTCAAAGACCGTGTTACGGTATACGTCCTGATGGCTCGCGGCTCGGAATCTTATCTGGAAGTTCGCGACTTGTTGGACAATTGCCAGAGCATCACGGACAAGCTGACGGTCCAGGAAATCTCGCCCGATCTCAAGGAAATGGAATACCGCAAGCTGGTGGACAAATACCCCGAGGTTGGCGAGCGGACCTCGATGGCGCCGGGAGGCAGGGGCGAAAGCGGCCGCGGCTTGTTGATTACCTATGGCGAGGCTGCCGCGGGCCAGAAATTGCCGCATGAGTTCATTCCCGAATCGGACCTGGAAGGGCCCGATCAGGGCCGCACCCACCGGCTGTTCTTCGGCGAGCGCGTGCTCATGGAGAAAATCCGGCTGCTGTCCGAAAAGGGCAAGACTAAACCGAAGATCTATGTCACGCAAGACAACGGCGAACTGTGGATCGACGACGGCGATTACCTCACCAAGGGGACCAGCGACCGCGTGCTCAGCTTGCTGCGATACGCCGGCGGCGGCGAATTCGCGAATATGCTCCGCAAGGACAATTTTGAAGTTCAAGGCCTGATTTGGGAAGCCAAGCCCAACATCCCCACGCCGGACATGTTCTCGTTTTCCAAGGCCTCGCCGAAAGACAAGCACGAGGTGCCGGACGACTGCAGCGTGCTGCTGATTGCCAACCCCGAAAAAGCATTTCCCAAGGACGTGCTTGAAGCCATCGATCGTTACATGGACAAGCGCAACGGCAAGCTAATGATTCTGACAAACACCGGCATCCTGCCCGAGTCCAAGATTGCCGACGACGGTTTGGTGGACCTGTGCAAGAAATACAATGTGCAGTTGAACAAGGACTTCGTGATGAAGTTTTCACCGCGCGATGACGTGATGAAAGTCAAGGTGACCGTGGTGCCCACCGCCCAGAACAAGGTCGCCCAAGAATTCGCGAATCAACGCTATTACTTCGTCATGCCGCGGACCATGTCGCCCATGAAAGGGCCGTCGAGCGGCTACAACGCGGAACCTTTCTTGCACGTCACCAAGGAAGCCAATGGCGCCCCCGTTGGCGCGGAAACCGACACTGCCGCGATCTTGAAACAACATCCAGCCGACTACGTCGCGACGATCATTGAGCGGGGCCAGCTAGGGAACAAGGTAAGCCCGGAGCCATTGATCGTCGGCATGACCATCACGGATCGCGACAACAAGGCCCGCGTCGTTGTGATCGGCGGTTACACGTTTGTGTCCACGCCGATCTTGCGCAAGTCCACCGACGCTCGGGACAATTTCGCTTTGTTCAGGAGCTGCCTGTCCTGGCTGGCGGACCGCGATATTGTCGATATTGGCATCGACCCCAAAGAGTCCGGCACTTATCATCCGCGCGAAACCAGTAAGACCCGACTGGTGGCTTTGCCGATCGCGCTGTTGGCTCTGGCGCTGGCCGGCCTGGGCACTGGAATCTGGATCGTGCGCCGCAAGTGACCTAATGCGGCGAAGCCGCAACAAGGTAGGCCGGCCTTCCTAGGCCGGCCAAATCGGTGAGGCCGGCCTGGGAAGGCCGGCCTACAAAACACCTCCGCAACCTATGGAGATGTTGAAGGGTTAGAAACTAACACACGCCTGGCGTAATGGTTTGACATCATTCCCTGGTTCGCATAGTGGATCAGCAATCATGAGTTTTCGCACAACGACTTTGCTGTTTGGTTTGCTCCTGGCCGTTCTCTGGACCTTCGGCATGGTGTTGGCCATGCGCCGGTCCACGCTGGACCAGGGCTTTGTGTCGCCGCAGTTCGCCCAGGACACGGAGAGCAACGTCAATTCCGTCGAGATCGCCAAGGACGGCAAGAGCTTGATATTCACCAAGGCGGAAGACGGCGCCTGGTTCATGACGCAGACGGGCTACAAGCAAAAAGTCCGTGTGCCGACCAACAAAGTCACGGACTTGATTCGCGAGGTTCAAACCGCTCGCCATAGCGCCAACACCGATGTCAGCCGTGATCTGGGCCTCTTTAACCTGAACAAACCCACCGTCGTGGTGACGCTCAAGACCGACAAGGGCAAGGAGATTCAGTTCTTCGTCGGCAAGATCAGCGGCGACAACCTTCTGGCATTCTGCAACTCCAGTGAGCGCAAGAAGGATGTGCTGGCTGTGACGCGTTCGAGCATCTCCAGTGTTTTCCTGGACGCCGACAAGTTCCGCTCCAACACCTTGCTGGACGACAAGCAACCGCCCACGGGCATTGCGCTCAAGGAAACCGACGCTCAGGGCAAATCGACCGAACTGGCGTTGCAGAAATTCAAGAACAAATACTGGCGCTTTGTGCAGCCGCGTTATGGCCCGGCCGACTATGAAGGAGGCCCGAGCCTCAAGAACGATCAAAGCCTGAGCGGGCTGCTGGCCACCGTCACGGGCCTGGTCGCGGCGGAATTCGAGCCGTTTGACAGCCCCGTGGGGATTGACCCGGCCACCGCCAAGCTGCGCATCGAAGTCGATTTCGGCAACCAGGAAGACGACAAAGACAAAGGCGACAAAAAAGCCAAAAGCGACAGCAAAAAACAAATCCTGTTGATCGGCGGCGAGGTTCCCGGCCGCGAAAAAGACAAGGAAATGTATTACGCCCGTCTCGACCATGAGGGCGCCGACAAGTCGGTGGTGCGAGTCGGCAAGAAGCAGCTGGATGCCGTGTTCGCGCTGATGAAGAAACCGGAAGTGATGCGCAGCCGCGACGTGGCTCAATTCGACCCCAAATTGGTTGATGCCGTGGAGCTCTGGCGCGATGGGGATTTTGTGGTCGTCTATGAGCGCAAGGTCGAAGGGCAGGTCAACTGGCTGGTGTTCGCCTCCGACAAGGCCCAGCGGCTGGGCAGCGACGATGCCATCGAAGATGAAAAAACCGGTTGGCTGGCGGCCATCGTGGGCCGGCAAGCCATTGCCGAGAAGGATCTGGAAGCCATTGACAAGCCCGAGCGCGTCAAGGAACTGGATGCCATGTTCGCCGATCCGATGAAGATCAAAGCCACGGTCAAGGTCTTCTCCGACGGCATTCTGCCGGAACCTAAAAAGGAAACGCCCAAGACCGACCCGAAAAAGGAGGAGAAGAAAAAAGAGGGCGACAAGGACGATCCCAAGAAAACCGATCCGAAGAAGGAAGAGCCGAAATACGACGCCAAGAAGGACACCAATCCGCCGAAGTTCAAGGCGGACGCCAAGCCGGTGGTGACGCTGTCGTTCATCCCGATCGGCGAAGACAACAAGGTGATGGTCAAGCGCGAGGCGCCCGACAATGACCCGATTTACTTCAAATTGACCAAGGCCGCCTATGAGAAGATCGTGCCTCCCGAGATGGGGCTGACGTTCTATGACACCGGCATTTCGCCTTTCAGCAGCACCGACGCGTTCAAGTTCGAGTTGCTGCGTGTCTCGGGCAAGGACAAGGAAACGTTTATCCTCGAGCGCGATTTACCCAAAGAGAAAACCGACGAGGAGAAAAAGAAAGAGGCCGAGACCAAAGCCGCGGAAGCAAAGAAAGCTGCCGAAGAAAAGAAAAACGAGCTGGGCGACGACAAAAAGGGCGATCCCAAGGAAAAGAAGACTGACGACAAGAAAGAGCCCAACCCCCACGACTGGAAGCTGGTGGAGCCGAAGAATTTTGGCAAGGCCGACGTGGAGCAGCGTGACGTTGACGGGCTGCTAAGGCAGCTGGGAGACCTGCGTGCCGAACGCTGGGTGCGCCAGGTGAGCAAGGACGGGTTGGCCCAGTATGGA
>DASRAT010000224.1:0-4488 GCA_035638015.1 Gemmataceae bacterium
TTTACTTGCCCTTTCCCATCACATACTTGCTCAACCACGCCTCATCCCATTCCATCTTCGCGCGGATATTGGCATATTTCCTGAGCCCGTGCGGCTCACCCGGATACACCAGCAACTCCGTCGGCACCTTGTTGTACTCCTTGAGCGCCCGATACAGCGTCTTGCTGTGCATCGGCGGACAGCGCTCATCGCCGCCGCCGACGTGAATCAACGTCGGCGTCTTGATCTTGTCAAGCTTCCAGCTGGGCGACGCCTTCACATACGTGTTGCCCGCCGTCCACGGAAAGCCGCGTTTGAAAACGATGCTGTACGCCGGCTCGTCATTGGCGCCAAACTCCATCATGGCGTCCACGATGCCTGCCCCGCTGATGGCCGCCTTGAAGCGGTCGGTGTGCGTGATGCAGCAATTGGTCAGATACCCGCCATTGCTCCAGCCCATGACGGCCAGCCGATCCGGATCGGCGATGCCTTTTTCAACAAGGAAATCCACACCCTTGAGAATGTCCTGCACATCCCAGTCGTTTTCCTTGCCGAGAAGATCGGTCAGGAATTTGTCGCCATAGCCGCTGGAGCCGCGATAATTGGGACAAAGAACGGCGTAGCCCCTGGCGGGCAGAATGGTGCGGCCGCTGAACCAGGCGAATTGGCGCTCGAAGTAATAGGCAGTCGTTGGGCCGCCGTGGATGTCAACGACCAACGGGATTTTCGTGCCGGGCTTGTAATCATAAGGCAATTCGAGGATGCCTTGGACTTCGTCGCCGTTCGCGCCTTTCCACGTTTCAATGGACACCTTTGACAACTTCCAAGCATTGGTCTGCGGATTGATTTTGGTAAGACAATCCTTGCCTTGGCCTTCCGAGACATACAACTCCTGAAACTCTGTGGAGCCGATCTGGTACTCCCCGAAGCTCGAGCCAACTATTGCGACTTTTTTGCCCGTTGCATCGAAACTGAAACCGTAAGTGGCTCGAACCTCTGGAACTACTCGGACCAAGTCTGCCGCCTTGTTTTTCTGCAAATCGGGTTGCAAAACCACCCAATTGCGCGCGGAGGTTTCACCAATGTACGCGAGCTGATTTTTGCCAACAAATGCCAAAGGCCCGCCATAACCGCGCGGCGCTAATCCGTGCCCCGGATTATGCAATCCAGGACGGTCAAGGAATTGTGATTGCCAATTGCTGTTTTTCTGCTGCCCCAACACTACTTCGCATGGATACCCATCCCAAATCGCATTGAACGCCACCGCATTGCCATCCGGCGCAATGGCCACATTCTCCAACCACGCATAGGGCGATTTCGCATCCGCGCGATAGCATTTATCCGGAATCGTCGCAATCTTCTTGCTCTCCGCATCCCAAACATCCACCCGCGACAGCCCCTCGAAATGAACAACGCGGTCATCCGGCGCCGTAATCATGACCAGCTTCTTGCCGTCAGGCGTCAGTGCGATCTCATAAATGTACCGCGTGGCATCGATTACCTTTTCGCTTCGCCACGTCTGGGTGTCGAGCTTCCAAACCTGCGACACTTTGTTGATGCCATGGCCATATTCGATTTTGTCAAACTTCTCCCGCAGCGCTTTCCACTCGTCCTCGACATGGTCATCGTGAATCACATAGAAAACGTAGCGCCCGTCTGCCGTGATCGCAAACGCCTCAATGCCGCCTTCAACCTCGGTGATCGCTCGCAAGCCCTCTCCTGTTGGCGAAATGCGCCACACTTGCGTCTTGCCGTCTCGCGGCGGGTTCTTTTCGCCAGACGCTTTACGATTGGCCAGAAAGTAAATCGCCTTGCTGTCCGCGGTCCACATCAAGTTGCGCGGATTGCAGCGGTCAAATGTCAGCTTCGTCGATTTGCTTGTTTTCGCGTCCACGATCCACAGATCGCTCTTACGGTCGCCAGTGGACTTTTGCCAGCGGGCTTCGCTGTAAGCCACCAGCTTGCCGTCCGGCGAAATCGCCGACGCCTGGATGACGGCCAGCGTGAAATAATCGTCAATGGTGATGTCGTGCGTCGGCTGGGCGGCCGCGCGAGGCACAGTGACAAGAAAGGCAATCGTGACAAAGAGGAGGCAAAAGCGTCGCATATGCAAGCTCCCGTTGGAAACGTTGAAGGCGATCCCTCGTATTGTTCCCAAGCGGAAGCAAGATGCAATGAGAAATTAACAATAAGACGAGCAGACAGAAGACGAGCGGCGGGGTTTATCCCCGCCGGGACAAGCCCGGCGGCTCGTCGCTCTTCGCTTAATTGAAACCCATCATATACCCGCGCAACTCACAATAAGCCCGGTCGCAATACTTCTTCCAATCATGGCCCACGTCGTCCTCCGGCCCGGGTGTCAGCCGCACGGTAATGCCGATTAGCTTCCGCTGCGGCGTCGGCTTGTTCACCATATTCAATTCCATCACGGCCACGACGCGCGGCAGCGGCGGCGGTTGTTCCGACAGACCCAGCCAGGCCATCAAACCGGGCGACGATGCGGCCGGCTCCCTGGTGTCCAACAAATTTACGCGAATGTAGCCTGGAATGCTGCGAATCAACTCCCCGCCCACATCCTTGACGAAACCGCGAACCTTGACGACCGCGATTTCTTCCGGCATCCAGGCGTCGAACTCGTAGGTCGCGGTCAACGGATGCGCATGCGCCTCGGCCGGCAACGGCGGCGGCTCCGGGGCATTTCCCGGCGGCTCGCCCGCGACAATCGCTTCCTGCTCGGCTACCGCCACGGCCACCTGCGACTGCGGCGTGTTGTCGTCCAGCTCCAAAACCAAATCATCCACCACTTCGAATCGCGCCGAGCCCCCGAAGTTCACGCCCTTCTCCGACGCGCCGGCAACGATCTCCATGATGTTGTTGATTTGGTCAATCTGCGTCATGCTCAACGCATTGCGGGCCGCGCCGGGCCGCAGACATTCCGCCACCTGCTCCAAGGCCGGCACTTCGCACACTGGACGATCACATGCGAGAATGAGCTGGCCCGTCAGCGCCCGCACCGTATTGCTTTCCGATTGCCACAATTCGCGGAATAGCGCTGAGGTTGTCGGCTCCTGAAAATCGGCATGGCGAAACAGCAGGTTGGTGCCGTTATTGAATCGTTCCCACAGGGCCCCGCCTTCCACGGCCAAAGCGACCAGGCTGGTCAGCACCACCAGTTGCGAAAACCTGTCCGCCTCGGCGTTGTAGTCGGTCTGCCAATCGCGGCGCGGATGCTGAAAGTCAACATGCCCCATGACCGCCGGCGCCGAATCAGCCAAGGCCGGCACAAAAAACGTGTCGTAATCGACCACCCGCACCGCCAGCGAGCCGCCCTTGGCGGGGGCGACCAATACAGTGTCCGGCCCCAGATTGCCGTGAGCCACACCCGCAGCGCTCAGCTCCTTGGCCAAACGCACCCACACATCGCCAAGCGCCCGCAACTCCTCGGGATGATCCAGATATTCGCGAACATAAGCGTTCAGTGGCACGCCATCCACCCAACGGCTATGCGTCAAGGGATGCCAGCGGCCGCGAATGCAAATGCCCTGCTCGGAATAATCGGTGTGCACCAGTGACGCCGCCGGATGATGCTGCAAATGTTCGTTGATGAGCATAAAGCGGCGAGCCAGCCCGCGCGGCTGGCGCGTGTAGAAGCCGATGGCCCAGCGGTCATGCCCGCCGGCGCCGCGCATCTCATAAATATCCAGCGTTGTGCCGGACCGCACTTGCGGTTTGCCGTCGGCGTCGAGCGCAACCTGGCTGCGTTTGAGATCGGGTTTGCAAAAACGCCGCAGGGGATGCTGCACGGCGTCAAAATAGTCGATCGCGGTGGGCCAGGCCATTGCCAACCTCGTGGGGACGGACTGCTGGACCTACAAATGTAGCACACATTGAACGCCCCGCTGCCTGGCCCTCCACGCTCAGTAGCATCCACGGTCAATATTCGTAGCATTGCATGTGTGGGACACACACACTGGCCACGAATTCACCCCCGTTTTTCGCTGGGAAATGTGCACTTATTCAATACACACCGTCATTAGCAGCGGTATTGTCATGGCAATGAGTCAGGCCTTCAGCAACCGCTTTCTTGTCGCTTCCGGAAATCGCTCAATCGCATAACGAAACGTTGTCCTTGCGCATTGTGAACTATTCGCAAACAGAAAGGATTCCAACCGATCCATGTCGGTTTTGCCCGCTTCCTTGAGTAGCCAGCCCACCGCCTTTTGCACCAGGTCTTCAGGCTCATTGAGCAACTTGCCGGCCGTGCGGTAAGCCTCGTCCAGTAACAGGCCGCGCCTAGCCGGTTTGACAAGAACAACCATCGCCGCCCGCCGCAGCCACATGTCGGCGGACTTGTGCCACGATTTCACCAACCCGAAATAAGACGGAACGCGCTGCAGGATCGGCCCCAGAATATCGCCGCAAAGTTCATCGATTACCGCCCACGATTGACACCAACCCGCTTCGATCCAACGCTGGCCGTGGCCAAAAACGCTCGGATCCAACTTGTTG
>DASRAT010000225.1:0-12632 GCA_035638015.1 Gemmataceae bacterium
ACCGGCTTTGTGACGCTGCCGACGATCAGCAACGATTTCACCGCCGGCTTCAGCGCGACGTTGTGGGTCTACCCGACGGCAGGCGGCCTCAACCAGGCCTTGTTCGATTTGGACGGCAATACCTCGTTCAACAACAACATCATTCTGTCGCGAGTTGGGACCACCAACGATTTGCAATTTACGGTGTTTCAGGGGGCGGTTCAGGGCACAGCGATTGTGGCCCACAATGTCCTCGCGCTCAACGCCTGGCAGTTTATCGCCGTGAGCATGGACAGCGGCGGCCATGTCACCCTGTACAAGAACGGCGCGGTCATTGCCACGGGCACAACCTTCAAGCCACTCGCGGGGATCGTGCGGACCAACAACTTCGTGGGCAAGAGCAACGATGCCAGCAGGGCATTCTTTGCAGGAGGACTGGACGAAGTGGCCTTCTTCGCCACGCCGCTCACGACGGCGCAAATTCAAGCCGAGTTTGCCAAATCCGTTTTCGGGACCGTCAACATTGACCTCTTGCAAAACGGCGCGTTGATGCAGAATATTGCCACGGCAGTGCCGGACAATGGCTCGTTCTCCTGGACGATTCCCGCGAATTTGCCACTGGGCGACGGTTACCAGGTGCGCGTGACCGCCAATGACGCCACGCAACCTAGCGGGCTTTCGCCGCAGCAGTTTCTGGTTGCTAACAACGGCCACTGCTATTACGTCAACGACTCCTCGACGGCGGGCGACATTTACACCACCGCCCCTGGAAACGACGCCAACAGCGGCAAAGATCCTTCGCAACCGATGGCCACCTTGGCCGCGCTGCTGCAAGCCTATCCCGTCGGCCCAGGCGATACGGTTTACGTTGACACCGGCAATTATGCTGTTTTGCACAACATTATCCTGGATGCCACACACAGCGGCGTAACGATCATTGGCCCGGCCAGCGGTCCCGGCGCGGTGCTCAATCGCGGCAACATCAAGACCGGCAGTTACGTTTTCCAATTGCAAGGAGCGGTCACCGTCACCATCAGCCAATTCACCATCACCGGTGGATTTGACGGCATTCACGCCTCCATCAACGTCGGCAGCACCGGTTTGACGGTCAGCAATTGCACGATCAACGGTAACGCCACCAACGGCATCTTCCTGGATCAATCCAACAATAACGCGGTGCTCACCGGCAACACCATCTTCGGCGATCTGGCCGCCAATGGCGCCAAGCAGACTAACGGCATCACGCTCAGCACAAATTACAACACCATCAGCGGCAACAATGTTTTCGATCACGGCGGCAACGGCATCGCCGACAGCGGCCTGGGCTTTACCATCAACGGCAATAGTGTTTTCGGCAACGCCACCGGCATCCTGGCGAGTTTAACGACCACCAATTTACTGTCGGATCGCATCACCGTCAGCAATAACATCGTCCGCAATAACACAACATTTGGCATTTCGGCGCAGGGAACTATTTTCCTTGTCGGCGGCGATGCGGTGGTCACTGGAAATACCGTCACCGGCCAGCTCAGTACCAGCGGCGCGGGGATTCAAGCCCAAGGTGTCGAAGTCGCGAATAATGTTGTTGACGGCAACTACAACGGCATTGTGTCACTCAGCAATGCCGACTCGATTCACAACAACCGGCTGTTCAATAATTCCAACGCCGGCGTCAATGTCAATGCCGGATCAACCGTGTTCGCCAACACCATTTACTCCAACAACATTGGCATCCTTGGTCGCAATACCTTCAATGGCCAGGTCATCGGCAATCTTGTTTACGCCAGCGCTTCGTCGGGCATCTTGATTGAAAACTCCAGCGCCTCGGGTGGACTGATTGCCAACAACACCGTTTATCAGGTAAGCGGCAGCGCGGTGCGGCTGGATACGAGCGCTCACAGCATCAAGGTTCGCAACAATGTCCTGGAGGTGCTGGCAGGCTTCGATATTTTCGTGGCCAGCGACAGCCAGAGCGGTTTCAGCAGCGATTACAACGACCTGTTCATCGGAACCGATCCCAATGCCCGCGTTGGCTTTTACAACAACGCCAATCAAACGACGCTCGCCAACTGGCAAACCGCGACCGGCCAGGAAGCGCATTCGATCAGCAGCGATCCGACATTCGTCAACATCAACGGGGCCGACAATCTTCTGGGCTATACGCAGGTCAACGGCGTTTTCGCCGATTATGGCCAGGACGACAACTTCACCCTTTCACGCGGTTCACCGGTGATCGACCGCGGCGATTCATGGTCTGGGCCGGCGACCGATATTCAAGGCAACGCTCATCAAGACGATCCCGGCACGAGCAATCTGGGCACTACCGATTACGCGGCCAGCACGCCCAGCCCGCAGTCTTTCCCCAGCGGCGGCCAATCCAAAAATGGCAAGGGCAACAACATTTCGGTGTTCATTACGCTGCCGTTCACGTTTAGTTTCTATGGAACGAATTACACCAATGTTTTCGCGTCCAGCGAAGGGTTCTTGCAATTCGCCGGTTCAGATGCGACCAATGACGCCACCATCCCGGCCGCCAAGTTGCTGCGCGACGCCCGCATTTTGCCGCTTGAGGCCAACCTGCGAACCGATGGGACTGGCAATGACATTTTCGCCGACACGTCCGTCGCCAATCAGATCACCATCCGCTGGTCGGCCACCAATGAGGCCGACAACAGCCCGGCCAATTTTGCCGTGACGCTGTTTTCCAATGGCAACATTCGCTTCGATTACGGCAGCGGCAATACTAATTTGAATCCCACCATCGGCATCTCGGCGGGCAATAACCTCTCCTATCAACTCGTGCCGGGGTATAACGGCGCTTCAAATCTAACCAACGCACCGTCAGTGTTGTTCACGCAACAATCGGGCGTTACTGACCTCGGCGCCTATGAGTTCACCGGCTCCAGCTTGAATGCCACGCCGCCGGCGGTGCTGACGACCACTCCGGCGGTAGTGGCTACGGGCGGCACCTCATTCTCGTTCACTCAATTGCAAGTGGGATTCAGCAAGGCGGTCAACGCCATTGACGCCAATGCGCCGGCGGTCTACGAGCTGCGCAAGGCGGGCAGCAGTGGTTTCGGCAGCGCGGATGATGTGGTGTTTGCGCTGGTGCCGTCTTATGCGCCGAGCACCAATACGGTCACCTTGACCGCCACGGGCTTTGCGGGAACGAACTTGCCCGCCGGCACTTACCGCTTCACTATTTTCAGCGCGGGCGTGGGCACGATCCATGACCTCAGCGGCAATGCGCTGGACGGCGACGGCGACAACATCGCCGGCGGCAATTTTGTGCGGACGTTTTCCCTGGCAGGCGCTGCGCCAACGGTCACAAGCGTGGCGCCTTCGTCCGGACCGCTGAGCGGTTTGACTTCGGTCACCATTACCGGCAACAATTTGGCGGCGGTCACGGCGGTCAATTTCGGCCTGAACGCCGGCACAATCACAAGCCAGACGGCGACTCAGATTGTGGCGAAAAGTCCGGTCGGCGTGGCTGGCAGCGTGGATATTACCGTGGCAACTGCGGTTGGATCGTCGGCAACGTCAGCTGCCGATCGTTTCACTTATGTCGCGGCGCCCACGGTGACGGGCATCAGTCCGGCAGGCGGCCCCCTGCCGGGCGGCACCGTGGTGACAATTACAGGGACTAATTTGCTCAATGCCACGGCGGTCAACTTTGGCGGAATTCCTGGTGCAATCACAAGCGCTTCGGCAACACAAATCGTGGCTGTTAGCCCGCCTGGTGTGGCGGGGAGCGTGGATGTCACAGTAGTCACTGCCGGCGGCGTCTCGGCAACCGTGCCAGCCGATCAATTCGTTTATGCCGATCTCCCCACGGTGACGGCGCTCAGTTTCCATTTTGGCCCGTCGGCTGGCGGGGCGGTGTTGACGATTACCGGCATCAATCTCGCCAATGCCAGCGCCGTCAATTTCGGCGGCATAATTGTGCCTGTCATTTCCGCGAATGCCAACCAGATAACTGTGACCAGCCCGCCAACGGCAGCGGGCAATGCGGTGGATGTCACGGTCACGACTACGGGCGGAACCTCGGCGCCAACACCCGTGGACCATTTCACCTTTGTGGACGCGCCCGTAGTCACGAGTGTCACCCCTGTGTCCGGGCCAGGGGCGGGCGGAACTGTCGTGATCATCACCGGGTCCAATTTCGGCGCCGCCAGTGCCGTCAATTTTGGTTCCACCGCCGGGACAATCACCGCCAATACCGGCTTGCAAATCACGGCCATCGCTCCGGCCGGCGTGCTTGGCACGGTGGTGGACGTCACCGTGGTCACAGGCGGCGGCACGTCGGCCGTGTCGGCGGCAGACCATTTTGCCTACCGTCAGCCCAATTCCATCGTTTTCACAACCGGCGGTCAAACGCTGATCGCTGGTCAGATTTCCAATGTCATCACCGTCCAGTTGCTCGACGGTCAGGGTAATCCCTACCTGGCTGACAGCGCAGGTGTGACCCTTACGCTGAGCAGCACTTCGACTGGTGGCACTTTCTTGACCGCTGGCGGCCAGCCCATTGCCGGCAACACCATCACCATTGGGCAGGGCGCCAGCACGGCCAGCTTCGAGTACCAGGACATCCATCCCGGCAATCCGACGTTGACTGTCACCGGTCAGGCGGTCATCAGCGTTACGGTCAGCACCAGTGCATTCGTGTTTAATCTCGGCCCCGCGACGCGCCTCGCGATCACCGGAATGCCGAGCAGTGCCGTGGCGGGAGGCTTCGTTCTCTTCTTCGTCACGGCCCAGGACAACGTCGGCAACACCATACCCACCTATTCCGGCGTCGTTCATTTCTCCTCCACGGATGGCCAGGCCATTCTGCCGGCTGATGCCACACTGACTTCTGGCAGCGGCCAATTTGCCGTGGAACTGTCCACGCCGGGCGTGACCACGATCACCGCCACCGACACGCAAGCGACAACCCTCTTGGGAACCAGCACGCCCATAACAGTGAACGCAGTCCCGCCCGGCGCCGCGACACGATTCATCGTCACCGCATCGCCAGGCGCGCTCACCGCGGGCGCTTCGGTAACAGTGTCGATCACCGCTCTGGATGCCCAAAGTCACACGGCGACCGGCTATCACGGAACCGTGCACTTCTCCAGCAGCGATCAACAAGCCGGTTTGCCGGCGGATGCGACGCTCACCAGTGGCCAGGGGACTTTCAGTGTCACACTTGTCACCGCCGGCACGCAGGCATTGACCGTGGCTGACACCGCGAACGGCAGTCTCGTTGGCAGCAAAACGGGCATCAGCGTCACAGCCGCCAGCGCTTCTCACTTCAACTTCACTGCGCCAAGCGCAAGCGCGGCAGGCAATGCGTTCGTCATGATCGTGACTGCACTGGACAGCTTCGGCAACACGGCAACCGGTTATGGAGGCACTGTCTCATTCAACTCCAGCGATCCCCAGGCGTTTTTGCCCAGCGCCGGCGCATTGAACAATGGATCAGGAGTGTTCGCGGCCATCTTGAAAACCGCGGGATCTCAAACGATTGCATTTGCCGATCCGAACAATGCCGCCTTGGGTTCGCCGAGTCAGGTCATCAACGTCAGCGGTTTAGCGGCGGACCATTTCGTGGTGACGTTGCCGCCTAGTGCGGTCCTGGGCGGTCCTGTTGTTTTCACAGTGACTGCCAAAGATCCGTTCGGCAATACCGACCTGAACTACGCCGGCACGGTGGGATTCAGCAGTAGCGACAGCGGTGCCGGCTTACCGCCATCGGCCACTCTGACCGCGGGAATTGGTAGCTTTTCTGCCACCTTTGGTTCGACCGTGTCCGGCACATCGGGACATCCTGGTTTCCAATCGCTTACCGTGACGGACGTTGCCTCAACTGCAGTCAAGGGTATGGCATTCACTGCTGTCCACGGCTTGACGGTGACCGCATTGGCCGCCACGCCGACCGGATTTACAGTAACCTTTGACAAGCCGGTCGATCCGACAACGATTACTCTGTGGAGTGCAATCAGCAGCGTTTCGATAGTCAACGGCGCCGGTTTGCCTGTACGCGGCTCCCTATTGATCAATACCGTCGCCGGAGCTGCGGCCAACACCAGCTTCAGCTTCAACATGACCGGCACTGGCACAGCGGGCTTGCTGCCGCCCGACACCTACACCGTCACACTCCTCAGCGGCGTCGGCGGCGTGAAGGATTTCGCTCTAAATCAGCTTGACGCCAATGATGACGGAAAGCCCGGCGACAGCTTTGTAGGCACGTTCACGATCACCACGGTTCCACAAACGGTGCTGAGCATTCCCAGTTTTGCCCGCGGACCCAACGGCGCTGCCGACATCAAAATTCCGAACACCGGCGCCGGTATTCCGATTGCCCTGGCACAGGCTGCGAATGTCACAGATGTGTCTTTCCAACTTACCTACAACCCGGCATTGCTGACCATTACCGGCGCGTTGAACAGCGCCGCCGGGACGTTGACGCTGCAATCCAATTCCGGCGGCGTGGCGAGTTTCGCTTTTCATAGCAACACTCCGCTTTCCGGCAACTTGACGCTGGGCCAGATTGTCGCGCGTGTTCCCGACAGCGCGGCCGCCAGCTACAAGGCGAAGGCCTTGCTGCATCTTGGCAACATTGTCATCAACGGCAGCACCAGCGTGGCCAGCGTAGACGGCATCCAGCTGGTCGCCTACCTGGGCGATGTGATGGGGACGGGCAGTTACAGCAGTTTGGACAGTGCCTTTATTGGGCGCGTGGCGGTGCGTCTGGACAGCGGCTTCAAGGCCTTTGCACAAATGGACCCAGCGTTGGTGGCGGACATCAACGGAAATGGCCGCGTCGATTCGGGCGATGTGACGCTCATCAATCGTCAACTGGTTGGCATCACGGTGCCGCTAATTCCCACACCGCCCACGGGATTGTCGATTGCGCCTGTAGGTCCTGATCCGGAAATTGGCCTGCCCGCCACGCTGGCGATCAGCCCCGCCAGCACGGTGACGGTTCCTATCACTATTGATACGGCTCGCCCCGAAGGCAGCACCGGGATGGTTGAGTCCGTGCTGGCGCTGCGCTACGATCCAGAGCAGCTCAGCGTGTCGCCTGCCGACATTTCCCTGGGAACACTGTTGACCGAAGGCCCGGGAAGCTGGCGGCTTATCAGCGCGATCAATGCCGAAACCGGCGTCATTGGCCTGGATATTTTCAGTCCTTTCCCGATTCAAACCAGCGCTGGCGGCACGCTGGCCAGCATCGTATTCCACGTCCACGGCACACCTATCGATTCGACGAAGCCGGCCGTCAGTTTGGTGGAAGAAGTGAACCCGACCGGTCAGCGCTCGTTCAGGACCATGGTCGCAGATACGCAAGGTGCATTGGTTCTGCATTTAGGCAATGCGTCGGCGTTTGTCATTGCCCCTGGCGCTGTAGACACCAAGAATGCTCCCTCCCAGCCGGCCGACGTGTCGCCAGTCACCTTGGCGCCGACATTACCAGTTACCAAGGCGCTGCTTGGCGGGAATTCGCCGGCTTTTGAGCGCGTGTGGATGATGCCCGAATTGCCGACTCTGTCGATACTTGGTGATGCACAAGCCTCGACGCACTCAGGTGATTTTGCGATTTCGCATGAAATGGCGGCCGCCGTGGCTGAGCGGTGGACGATGGACGGGCAGGACGAGCAGTGGCTGGCGCAGGCCGCCGTTTGGGATGAACATGGCAGCGCTGAGTCAATGGACTGGTCTGACGTGGCAATTGGGTGGCTATTGGGAGACAAGGCGAAGGCCAAGAAGGGCCCCTGATACCAGGGCCTACGCATTAAAGTTCGCCCGTTTTGGCATGAGCAACCAGCACCTCTTCGAGAAATTTTTGATGGTAAGCGGGGGCAGACATGGCAACTCCACCAACATCATAGGGGCGTCCGCTTGACAAAATCAATCGCCGGGCCAAGAATCCAGGAAAGGCGGCTTCGCCTTCTCTGGGTTAGACTTGCACAGCTACATATCTCTAGCGGTCAATTGTTCGATCAACCCGGCCAAGGTCTTGCGGACTGACTCGGATGTGTAGGGATCGTCGGGATGGGGCGGCATTCCCTCGGTCTCGAAGTACGGCCTCTGACTATTCAACTGTCCCCATTCGACATCCGCTTCGCGAACTAGTTCTTGCAAAAGGCACTCCGAGTCGAGAACGCGTTGGCAGAGAGTTGCCAGAACGGCCAACGGTTGTTCAAAGTTTTGCAGCAGGAATTCGCTCTCCTTGATGCGCCGGAGCATTACAGTTTGCAATTCTCCAGCGCCAGCCGACATGTGGAGTCTTAACCAGTTCTCGATCTCGACCGCGGCCTGCTGCATCCGCGTAACCGGCGATACGCCCTTCATCGCGCCAGGCCCTGCCATCCGTCCAATGGCTTCGGCAACGGTGAACTTCCGCCCCATGCGGATTTCACGCTCTAGTTCCGCATCTGCTTCAGATTGCTTTATGTTCTTGTTGTCGCTCATGTTGGCATCGTTTCTTACGGTAGGATGCGGAATTCCACTGGCATCGTTCCTCGTGTTAGCTGGTCAGGCCGACACATTGCTTTATTATGTCTTTGAGATTGGCTGGAGAGAAGCGGCGAAGGCAAAAATGAGTGAACGACGCCTGCATACCGACCTGCTGGCTTACGCAGGACGGCTGTTGCTGGAGTACAACGAATCGACTGGAACGATTCACCGCACCCTCACGGCTGTTGCCAAGGCGCTAACTGATGAATCCTGTCATGTAGTTGTCTCCTACGGCGGCGTGGCTGTGTCCCCTTCGGAAGAGTCGCCAGCGTTGCAGCCGATACGAGAACTTCGCTACAACGCGGCACTGCAGGCACGTGTCCACGCGATCCTTACTCAGCTGCGCCAAGGTGAACTTAAAGCTGCCGAGGCCTTGGCCCAACTGCGCCGAGTCGAGGCCGATACGCCACGGCACTCGCGTGGCGTGGCCATGGTAATTCTCGGCAGTGCTGCCGCAAGCCTTGCTGGCCTACTTGGCGCAGACGCAGCTGCCGCCGCGGTTGCCGGCCTGGCGACGGGACTGGGCCTTCTGGCTCGCCAGGAGCTTGGGCGACGTCAATTCAGCCTGTTGATGGTGCCACTGACTGCAGCGTTCATCGGCGCCGTCCTCGGCGGTCTGGCAATCCGGCTGGACTGGACCCGGACCCCGGCACTCGTCTTGGTTGTACCAGCGCTAATGTTGGTACCGGGACCACATTTGATCAATGGGCTTCTGGATCTGATCGACAACTACTTACCGATGAGTTTGGCCCGTCTAGGGCTGGCGGTGGGCATCTTGCTCGCGAGCGCCTTGGGAATCGCCCTTGGTGTCGAGATAACCCTTCCTGGCCCACTCCCTCACCAGCGAGGCGCCGATGTTGATCGACTCAACCTCGTCACCGATATGGTCCTGGCGGGAGTCGTGACCTGCGGCTTCGCGGTTTTCTACAATGCGACCTGGAGGCAAGTAGGAATGGCGGCAGTTGGGGGCATGGCAGGCAACGGTTTTCGCTTCCTTGGCCTGGAGGCGGGTTTTAGTCTGGAGGTGGCAACATTTCTGGGGGGCCTCGCAGTAGGCGTCATCTCGGGTTGGATGGCCCGCTCTAACAAAACCCCCTTCGCGGTTATTGCCTTCGCTGGCGCCGTGACCATGATGCCGGGACTGCACATTTATCGCGCCTTGGGCGGGTTCCTGCAATTGGCCCGATTGACGAACGAGACCGACCCCGCGGCGATGGCCGGCACGCTAGGCAATGCGTCGCAAGCGTGCCTTGTAGTAGGTGGACTCGCGCTGGGACTCATCGTTGGCGGCCGTGCCATGTTGGCCTTCGGCGGTGAGCCAAGAATCGTTTGACGCGGTCGATTTTTCATCAGCACGGAGTTGACCCAATGAACATTCCGTCGCCGGTGAATCGAATCGCAGCTTGGCTACCCGGACTGCGGCTACTCGTGACCTACGACCGCTCCTATTGGCGACACGATCTGACAGTGAAATGCCCGTTGGCGTTCCAGAACCCGGTGCCGATTTACTCCCCTCACAGAGGTGTTCATGTCCGTTGACAAGATGGTCAGCCGAAGTTCTCCCCTCGGGGCCACCGTTGTGGACGGTGGCGTCAATTTCAGTTTGTATTCACGCAGTGCTACCGGCGTGGAGCTGCTGCTATTCGATCGCGAAGACGACATTCGACCCGCTCGCGCCCTGCGAATCGATCCCGTCCGAAACCGAGCCTACCATTACTGGCATCTTTTTGTACCCCAGGTAAAGGCGGGCCAGCTTTATGCCTACCGCGTCGAAGGTCCAACAGGCGGACATTGGCGATTTGACCCTGCCAAGGCTTTGCTCGACCCCTATGGTCTGGGAGTTGTCGTCCCGAGGAATTACGATCGCGAGGCCGCCAAACGCGCGGGAGAGCCTTCCGCCAGCATGAAAAGCGTCGTTGTCGATCCATCCCAGTATGACTGGGCGGGTGACGCGCCGCTGTGCCTTCCATCAGCCCGCACCGTCATTTACGAAATGCACGTCCGCGGTTTCACACGCCACCCCAGCTCAGGCGTCGGCGACAAAACACGCGGGACATACGCCGGCCTCATTGAAAAAATCCCCTATCTGCAAGATCTCGGCATCACCGCGGTGGAGCTCCTGCCGGTCTTTCAATTCGACGCATTGGACGCCCCACCCGGCAAGATCAACTATTGGGGCTACGCGCCGATTTCCTTCTTCGCACCTCACCAGGTTTACAGTTCTAGCCAGGACGCCCTCGGCCCGATCAATGAATTCCGCGACATGGTCAAAGCGCTCCACCGCGCGGGCATCGAAGTCATCCTTGATGTCGTTTTCAATCACACGGCCGAAGGCGACCACACTGGGCCAACGCTCTGCTTTCGCGGCATCGACAACCCGACCTACTACATGCTTGAAGACCCAGGGCGCTACGCCAACTACACCGGCTGCGGCAACACGCTCAATGCAAATCATCCCATCGTGCGCCGCATGATCGTCGACAGCCTTCGTTATTGGGTCAAGGATATGCACGTCGACGGCTTCCGTTTCGATCTCGCCTCGATTCTGTCCCGCGATGCATCGGGCCATCCTTTGCCCAATCCGCCTGTTCTGTGGGACATTGAATCCGATCCAGCGCTTGCCGGGACCAAGCTCATCGCCGAGGCCTGGGACGCGGCCGGGCTCTATCAGGTCGGCAGCTTCGTCGGCGACGCCTGGAAAGAATGGAACGGCCGATTTCGCGATGATGTCCGCAACTTCTTTCGAGGTGAGCCCGGAGCGGTTCGGCGCGTTGCGGATCGGATCATCGGCAGCCCAGAGGTCTACGGCCACAAGCAGCGCGAGGCCGAGCAAAGCGTCAACTTCGTGACTTGCCATGACGGTTTCACCCTGAACGACCTGGTCTCTTACAACCAGAAGCACAACGAGGCTAACGGCGAGGACAATCGGGATGGCGCCAATGACAACGCCAGTTGGAACTGCGGCGTCGAAGGTCCGTCCGATGACGCCGCGATTGAGAAGTTGCGCAATCGCCAGGTCAAGAATTTCCTGAGCGTAACGATGATGTCGCTCGGAGTCCCGATGATTTTGATGGGCGACGAGGTTCGCCATTCGCAAGGCGGCAACAACAACGCCTATTGCCAAGACAATGAACTCAGTTGGTTCGACTGGCGCAGTCTCGAAAAACACCCGGACGTTTTTCGCTTTGTGAAGCTATTGATCCAGCGCCGACTGCTGCGTGATGTCGGGCACGAACAACGCCGCATAAGTTTGACCACGATGATCGAGCAGGCCAACAAAGCCTGGCACGGCGTCAAACTTCACCAGCCTGACTGGGGCGATGCTTCGCACTGCGTGGCGTTTGGAGTCGAACTCAAGCAAGAAAAGCTGCGCTTCCACTTTATCCTCAACGCCTACTGGGAGGCGCTCAACTTCGAGTTGCCAAACGCCGAAGTCAACAGCCCCTGGCGACGATGGATCGATACTGGCCTTGAATCACCAAATGATATCGTGCCCTGGCATGAGTCGCTGGCGCTCGCCGGCGCAAGCTATCGTGCCGAAGCCCGGTCCGTGGTGATGTTGTTCACGGGTGGATAGACTGAGTGAGTGCGAGAACGCGGGGTGATCGAATCAGTTGCGGGGCAGCGCCCATGTAATTCGGCAACTTTTCGATGAGTTGGGCGTGGAAACATTGACAAACCGGATCACATCAAGATTGTCGAAAAGTGGATGACCGAAAGGGAAAACGACATGAAAATCACGGCTCATGGCGCCGCCGGTGGCGAGGTCACCGGCTCGGCCTATCTGCTGCAAACCCGCAATGCCACTGTGCTCGTTGACTGCGGCCTGTTTCAGGGCGCCCGTGGCCTCGAAAACTACAACCGCATTCCCACGAGTGGTGCGTTCGCGAAATTGCATGCCGTGGTTCTTACGCACGCTCATCTGGATCATACCGGCCGGCTGCCACTTTTGACGAAAGCGGGTTACAACGGTCCCATTTACGCCACGCCGGCAACCATCGATTTCACCGACTTGATCCTGCGTGATTCCGCCCACTTGCAAAAAGCCGATGTCGAACGGAAAAATCGCCGTCGCATGCGCATGGGGCAACCCCTGCTCGATCCCCTCTACGAACAGGAGCACGTGGAGCAGCTGAAACCGCTTTTCGTGC
>DASRAT010000226.1:0-3085 GCA_035638015.1 Gemmataceae bacterium
TCGACACCGGAGAGGAAACCGCCGAACCGGCTCTTCAGCGAGGCGGCATTGCCGTCGCTATCAGCCTTGCCCCAGCCGCCGAGACCCTGCGCCCAGAAGGTGAGACCGCGCGAGGGGCCTCGTGCGCCGGGCGCGCCCTTCACCGGGAAGCCATTGGCATCGGCCGAGGCGTAGGCGAGTTGCGGCCCGGCAAAGCCAAGCGCTCCCAGTTCGCCGGGAATGCCGGCATACGAACTCTGCCGCATGCGGCCGAGCATCGCGCTGCGCGCGAATTGCGCTTCCTGGCCTTGCGTGTTGTGCACGCTGCCGAACACTTCGCCAGAGAGCGCATCGAACGCCTGCCGCGCACCGTCGGCGGTCTGGTTGAGCACTGCGATGATGAGCGGATTAGAGACCGGGCCGCCATCGAGGGCCGTCGCGGCAGCATTTTGATTCCGCGTCTGCGCCACGCTGGCAAAGCCGAAGCCGGTGGTGGCGCCGGTGCCACCAATTCCGTTACCTGTGCCACCGCCTGTCGTGCCGCCGCCGCTGCCGCCGCTACAGGCCGTTGGATTATTGCAGGCGAGCGTCAGGAAGACATTGTTGTTGTCATAGGCGAGCGAGGGGGTGAGAAAAATCGAATTGATCGTGGGCTGGCCGTTGAACGTACCGCTCAACCCGCCGGCGGCGTTCAGGATCGTGTACTGGGTCGAGGGCGCGAAAGCGCCGGCTGCCGACACCCGGACCGTGCCACCGGTCAAGGTGGCTGTTCCGCCGACAACAAGCTTGCTGGCCTGCGTGGGAATTGCAGTGACAAGGAAGTTCGAGGCCGGCGTGAATGCGACATTGCCGGTCGCGTTTAAAATGCCGGTGGAAAACCCTGGCGCTAACCCGCCACCGCTCATGACATTGATATTGCCGACGATGGTACCGATGCCCGACAGCGCGGCTTTAGAGTTCACCGTTACGTCACCGGTGACCACCGCATCTTGGTGGCCGGTGCTGCCAACCGCCAGCGAGGCGTCGGCTTGGAGCGTGACGGCTCCGACGGTGGAGTGACCGTTCAGAGTCCACCTGGCGTTCGCTTGCACGTCCAATGAGGTGAAGCCCGCAAAATTATTGTTGGCGGTGCCGCTGCCCTCGAGGATGAGCTTGTTGGTGCTTGTAGCGTTGCCCACCGCATCGCCGATCAACACCGAGCCGGTCTGCAAGATCAGCGTATTGGTGCTGCCCACGGAGTTAAAATCCACCGAGTTCGTTGCGCCGCTAATCGTGCCCGCGTTCGTCACCGTGCCGGAGCCCAGAATCTCGAGACCAACGCCACCACCGCTGATCGTCCCGCCGGCGGCATTCGTCACGACGACCGTGGACGCCGTATTGGCAAAAATACCGAAACCGCCACCCGAGATGATGCCGCCGTTCAAATTATTCACGGCGAGGGTGGTCGATGCCTGGATGCCAGCGCCGTTCACGCCCGTGGCCTCGATCCTGCCAGCGTTGCCGGTGACGGTTACGTTTTTGCCGGAGATGGCGCTGCCGCCGGTATTATTGGTCGCCCGAATGGACCCGCTATTGCTGTCGACGGTGATGTCGGTGCCCTTGATGGCAATGCCGTTCACACCCGTGGCTTCGATCACGCTGGTGTTGCCGGTGACATGGACGATCGTGGCGCTGATGCCGAAGGCGTCGCCCGCGATGATTCCAGTGGTCGTACCGTTGCCATTATTGGCCACGGTGGCGGCGCCGGCAAGGATGCCGGCGCCGCCGCCATCCGGGGTTATCGCCTGGATAAGACCGTTTGTATTGTTGATGTCGGCGTCGATGACGGCCCTGATGGCAGCGACGGGGGTGAGGACGCTGGTGCCTGTGGCTTCGATCTTGCCGGCATTGCTGTTGACGTTGACGGTCCTGGCGATGATGCCGCTTCCGTCACCCGTGATGGTGCCATCGTTGATCGCCGTCACCGTCCCGTTGCTGCTGATACCGTTCACGGTACCGCTGATCGTCCCGCCTGTCTGGTTGGTCACCGAGATAGCAGTGCTGGTGCTACTGGAGACACCGTTGCCTGTCGGACCCGTCGTTGTGATGCTGCCGGCATTGACGACCGTCGCAGACAATCCCGAGAAGAGAACGCCGAAAAATTTTCCGTCAATGGTCCCACCCACCTGGTTGGTGACGGTGCCGCCTTTGGTCAGGGAGACGCCGGTGGAGATTGGTGCCGTAATGGTGCCGGCATTCGTGACCGTACCCGGAGCACCATCGATTTCTACTCCACCGATGATCGCCGCATTTGCCTGGTTGGTGACGGTCCCTCCGTTGTCGAGACGGACGCCCGCGCTATTAACAAGGTTACCCGTTTGGGAGATCGTGCCGCTATTGATGAGGCTGCTTCCAGCCCCACCGAGAAAAACTCCGCGGAGGCTGCCCTGGATTGTGCCCTGGTTCGTGACGGCCCATATCGTGCTGGTGTCGCCAAAGATCGCATCAACTCCAGCGGTCGCTGTCGTATCGATGTTCGTCCCGGCACCGAAAATGATCTGGCTCTCGAAAGGGTTAAGATTGAAGGTCGTGGTCTGAACGGGAGTGACCGTGGTCTGCGCCTGCGCATCGCGCGGCACACAAACACCGAGCGTCACGATCATCGAGGCCACGGGAAGTGCCAGGCTCGACGCGCCACTCAGCAGACGCACACGGAGAGCGCGGCGTACGGCGCGGCACACACTATTCCTCGATTCAACGGACTTCATCCCCAACTCCCAAATCGAGCCTTCGCGGCTCACACAAACTGTTCTTCCCAGCGCGATGCGTTCAGCCCGTGCCGGTGGTGGGTGATCCGCCCGGCATAGCGCCCATTGCTGGTTTTGGCGCGGTTCAATGCTTAAGCAGCGCTGCGCACGAAAACTTGGGCGCGCACGACCGCCGTTTGGGCAAAAACGAAAAAAGGAACTTCGGTGCGAAGGCGATGCAAATTTGCGACAGTGCTGCCGGCGTCAGTCAGACGACGATGCTCGCGCATCGTCTATTCGAAGTACGTGCGCGCGACATCCTGCATCGAGGTCGTTAAGACGTGGATGCCCGGCATAAAGCCGGGCATGACGGCATAGAG
>DASRAT010000227.1:0-5149 GCA_035638015.1 Gemmataceae bacterium
GGCGGTTGTGGTGCGCCGCTACCACACCTTTCGTCGCTGGCATGCTTACGCCATTTTGGTCACTTATTTCCTGCTCGTTTGCTTCGGCGGCTGGGGTTGGTTTGTAGGAGCCGAACTGGTCAAGGGCGGCATCGTGGCGCCCGGCACCGACTTGATTTTGCTGTCGCCATTGTTCGCAGGTTTGATGTTGTCCTGGGCCGGCTATCATCCGCTTGAACGTGCCCTGGCGTTTACCGGTTTCCTATCATCCGCCGAGTCATTTCCCGGACGTTGGGGCTATGTCGCCCTGCAAACCCGGCATAGCTTTATCCTGGCCGCGCCGCCTTTGGTGCTGATGTTTCTGCAGCAGGTAATACTGGTTTTCTGGCCCAGCCTCGAACGCAATCAGCTCGTTTTTCCCCTGGTCGGCCTTGGTATGCTGGGCACAATGTATGCCTTCGTGCCCTGGCTGCTGCGGCTGTTGCTTGGCCTCAAACCGCTGCCGCCGGGGCCGCTGCGCGATCAGCTCATGGCCACGGCTCGCAGACTGTCGTTTCGCTTCAATGACATCCTGGTCTGGAACACGCGGCAAACGGTCGTCAATGCCATGGTGGCTGGGCCATTGCCGTTTTTGCGATACGTCATTCTCACGGACCGGCTCATTGACGAACTGACGCCAGCGGAGATCGAAGCCGTTTTCGGCCACGAAGTTGGCCATATCAAGCATCACCACTTACTTTTTTATTTTGGCTTTCTGCTCGCCAGCTTGATGGCGGTGATCGGATTCTGGACCGTACTGACCGATGCCCTTGCCAACAGCGCGGTGCAGGAATGGCTCACCGATAATTGGCCGGACGTTGATGCGATATTGAACGATTACCAGGTGCTGTCAATGATGCCTCTGCTGGCAATTCTGGGTGTTTACATCGTGGTGGTTTTCGGCTACCTGTCGCGGCGCTGCGAACGACAAGCGGATATTTATGGCTGCCGCACGGTGTCGGTGCCGGTGTTTGTCGGGGCGCTGGAAAAAGTGGCGCGCCTTAATGGCATCAGCCGCGATCGGCCAGGTTGGGTGCAATCGTGGCAACACTCGACGATTGCGCGGCGGATCGCGTTTTTGGAGAAAATGGACGCCGATCCCGCTTTGGAGCCGCGGTTTCAGCGCCGCGTTGGCCTGGTGAAATGGGCGATGCTGCTAACCCTGGCCATTTTGCTTGGGGCATTGGCCATTGTGGAACCGGCGAACGTATGGGCGGTGCTGGGAAAACTCGGAAATTAAAAACGAGCGGCGGGGTTTATCCCCGCCGCGGCCCGCCGGGACAAGCCCGGCGGCTCGTCCATTCACGATGTCATTTGAAAACCGTGTGGCAGCTGTCGCAGTTCTGCTTGATCTTGTTGGCGGCCTTCTTGAGATCGCCGGCGTTTTCAGCCTTGGCGGCAGCGGTGAATTCGGCGCCGGCTTTCATCAGGCCGTCTGACCATTCAACCCAATCCTTGACTTTCGCTTTGCCAACGTCCTTTTCGGGCCGCTTGGAGTCGGTGATGTGCCCGACAGCGGATACCACATAGCCGGTGCGGGCCAGCGCGGCGGCTTCTTTTTTCAGCGCGTCTGGTGTGATGCCGGCACTCGCGATCAACTCGATCTTCACCTCGATGCCGTCCTGTTCCGGTTTCACCACCCCGGCCTTGGTGCCAACGCCGACACCCACCGCTTTACCTTTGATGGTACGCAGCTTGAACGCCCACATGACAAGCTCAAGGTCGAAATCCTTGTCGTCCGCGATGACTTTGGCGGCTTTTTTGGCGCCGGCGGCATCGCCCTTTTCCAGCATGTCCGCAATGTTGTTGATCTGGGCGTTCATCTTCTCATCCGTGGCGGCGCGAAGATTGCTCACCGCCAGGATTAAGGTCGCCAGGCCGACGCCGGCCGCCCAAAGGACTTTCGTTTTGTTCATGCGCTGCTCCTTGGCAAAGACGTTGGGAAACAGTGATGTTAATAAGGCAAGCCCGAAATCGCAAGCGGGCACGTGTTACTTTTGCTTTTTCGCCGGCGGCGGTCCCGAAACTGGCTGCCCGAAGAAAACCACGCGGTCATCGTGCAACATGAACCGGATGATTAGCTCGCGGTCCACATCGGATAGCGGCGAATACTTGTCGCCTGCCACTACCGCCAATTCGTGCAACAGAATTTCGGCGCCAGGTCCGTCCTTGGGGCGAAACGCGGTCATGGCGTTTTCCTTGCCGTGACGCGACGGATGAGCCGGCGCGATAATCATTAACCTAAGCCATTCCGCGGAACCGTAGCCAGTGAGGTCAGGCCCTTTGTCGCTGCCCTTGCCGTCATAGGTGTGGCAGGTGTAGCAGCGCCCTTTGGAGATCTTTTTGTCGAAGAAGGCATCGTAGCCTTGCTTGAATTTAATCTCTTCCGGCGTCTTGGGATCGGCTTTCGGTTGGCCGGTGGGATGGCCGGCAAGCCAATCAGTGACACGGTCCATCCAGGCTTCATACGGAATCTTCTGTGCTGGATCCTTAATGTCTTGGTAATTCTCCGACCAGCCTTTCATGCCGTCGAGCTTGGTGCGGCCGAAGAATCGCTTATCTCCGGCGTTGGTGAGCATCGAGCGAATCCATTCCTTGCTGCCAAAATTGGTAAGGTCCGACGCCTGAAATGGCTCGGTGTCACACACTCCTTGATAGCTATGGCAACTGCCGCAGTGTTGCACAAACAGCTTTTTGCCGGCAGTCATCGGATCGCGGCGAAGCAACAAGGCGGCTCCGCCCTCGGGAATGCCGGCATGGGCAATTTGCACGGCGCGATGGGCATTTTCCTCGGCATGGGCAACTTGCTTGCGAAAACCCGTGGCTTTCTTGGTCATTTCCGACGGTTCGTCTTTCTTTTCGGTCACATGCTCGGCCAGGCGGACACGCACTTGTTCGGGAATGGTGTCTGTGACTGCGCCGTAAACCGCCGAGCCGATGCCAACACCCAACACGGCCAACACCGTGGCGCCGGCGGCAAATACCGCGCTACGGAAACCACCCCTGGGCAGCAGCGCCAATAGTCCCAATTGGAATATCAACACGCCGGCAAGTGCGGGCAAGGCCACGAAGGCGAGCTGCTCCAGTAGTTTGCGGGCCAGCGGATCAGGCGTGTCATCGGCAATGGCCAGGCAGGTGAGCGACGCCGCCCCAGTCAAGACCGCGACGACAACCAAGACTCCAAGCAGATGTCCGAGCGGCCGCATTTTGCCGTAACCAAACAGCGGCAACAAAAACAAGATCACGCCGACGCCATTGGGAATGATCACCGTGCCGATCAGAATCTGGTCGCCCTGGAAGTATTTCAAAAGTTGGAAAAGGAACAAGAAATACCATTCTGGCCGGGCAGGGTATTGCTCTTGTGGATCGGCCGGGGCGTCCAGATTGGCGCCACAGCCCGTTTTGCCGGCGTAAGCCGCTTGGTCATACAGCGACGATTCCGCGGTTGGCGCTCCGTGTTCCTGGGCATTGCCTTGCCCGCCAAAAACAACCAAACCGAGCAGTACGCCAAAAATCGCCAGACAGGCCAGCAAATCCTTGAACGCCTGATCGGGCCAGAACATCACTTCGCCCTCGGCGTCCTTGGGTGCCGTCACACCATGCCGGCGGAAAATGGCAATGTGCATGACCAACAGCACGATAATCAATGGCGGCAAAACGCCAACGTGCAATGCGTAAAAGCGGGTCAGGGTGTGGTTGCCATATTCCGGCCCGCCGACAAGGACACGTTTGACAAACGAACCAATGCCTGGAAGATTGCCCGCGATGCTGGTGGCCACTTGCGTCGCCCAGAAGCCTTTCTGGTCCCAGGGCAGCAAATAACCCGTGAGACTAAGACCCAGAATCGCGCCCATCAATGCTAAACCAAGCCACCAGTTGATCTCCCGCGGCGGCAAGTGGGCGCCGGCGATCACCACCTGGAGCATGTGCAGCCCGAGCAAAACCACCATTGCTTGCGAGCCGAAGTGGTGCAAGCCGCGGATCAGCCAGCCGAATTCCATTTCATACTGAATGAAATAAACGCTGCCCCAGGCGGTGCTGTCGCCAGGGCTATAAGCGGTCATGAGCAATAAACCGGTGACGAGCTGAAGCATGAACACGAAGGCGAGACAGCTGCCCCAGACGTAACGCCATTTGGCGCCGCCGGGGATGTGTTCCAGCAGCAATGCATCGAGGATCTTTTTGTAGCCGGTCCGTTGGTCGAGCCACGCACAGAGAATGGAAAACACCCGCCACCCCTTTCAGATGTCTTCCACGGGCTGATCGAGACTGGTCTTGAAACGCTTGTATTCGACGCGGATTTCGTAATCAGGCGCGGGGCCTTTTTCCAGCGGCAACTCGTCCATGCTTCGCGGTGCGGGGTTGTTCCCTTCCGTGGGGACGACGCGCTTGCCGTCGAGGTTAAACCTGCCGCCGTGGCAGGGGCACAGAAAGCCATTTTCGCTGCGATCGATGGAACAACCCAGATGCGGACAGGTGGTGCTAAAGGCCTTGACAGTATCAGCATTTTCGCGGACCAGCCAAACGCGGCCCACGACATCGTCCGGATGCAAGTTCCAGGCGTCTTGCCTGGTTTCGCGGATGACGATTTCCTTGGGGACGCCGATTTCCAGATCGCTGAGCTTGGCAACGGTTCGCATGCCGGTCTGACGTGACGGGCGGTTGCGAGCGTCTATGAGATAAGCGATGGCAGGAATGCCCAGCACCGCCGCCAAAAGGGCGCCCAGGCCGTGAATGGTCCATTCCAGAAATGTGCGCCGCTGCATGGCCGAAGTCTCCGCTCGGTTGCCACTTCATCCTATCGGGAGACCGGCGGATGTCAATCAGTAGAGTGGGTGGAGTCTTCGGAACCCACCAACGCTTGGCGAGGAGAAGTAGGGTGGGTGGAGTCTTTGGAACCCACCAACGCTTGGCGAGGAGAAGTAGGGTGGGTGGAGTCTTCGGAACCCACCAACGCGATTGGTGGGTTCCGAAGACTCTACCCACCCTACTTCGTGCCAACCTTGCTTTAACCTGCCGCGTGCGCGTGCCCCCGCCTCGCTGCGGTCAGGCGCAGACTTAGCGCCAACGAAGTGACGCCGGACTCGCGCCCGGGGGTCATCCAGGCGTAGACTGTCCTTTCCGAAAACTG
>DASRAT010000228.1:0-3688 GCA_035638015.1 Gemmataceae bacterium
CGCTTGCCTGCCGATTTCCGCACGCGCCATGCCGATTATCTGCGTCGCCTGCAAAATCCCGATGGCGGCTGGCCTGGACGCGAGGGCGGGTCCGATCTCTATTACACTGCTTTCGCCTTGCGCGGTTTGATAGTGCTCGACGCTCTGACGCCCGACATCTGCCAAAAATCGGCTGCGTTTCTCAAACATAGCCTGACGCAACAGGCCAGCGTTGTCGATTTTTTCTCATTGCTCTACGCCTGGATGCTGGTGCAACTCGGCGGCGGGCCGGATGTGTTTGCTGATAGTGCCAAGGATTGGCCGGAGCGTGTGGCGATGTTGCTGGAGACTTTTCGCACGGCAGACAATGGTTATGCCAAAACGCCGGGTGGCGCTTCGGGCAGCACCTACCACACATTTTTGGTTGCGCTGTGTTACGAAATGCTGGGCAAACCGTTGCCGCAACCTGACGCCGTGGCCCAGTTCATCCGTTCCCGCCAGCGTGAAGACGGCGGGTATGTTGAGATCGCGCAAATGCGTCGCGGTGGGACCAACCCGACGGCGGCGGCGGTCGCCATGTTGCAAATGTTACCGGACGCCGGTTTTTCAACGGAAGAAGGCGAACGTGTTGCCGGATTTCTGGCGGAGATGCCGTCGCTGGAAGGCGGCTTGCGGGCCAATGGACGGGCGCCGTTGGCGGATTTGCTGTCGACGTTTACGGGGGTGCTGACATTGCAAGCGCTCGGAGCGCTTGATCGCATCGACATCGGCGAAACGCGGGAGTATGTGGAAGGCCTCGACCAACCGGACGGCGGCTTTCACGGCGGGTTGTGGGATGAGGGGAGCGATGTGGAGTATACGTTTTATGGGATTGGCTGCTTCGCTTTGCTTTCGTCAGACAAAGTATGAATGCCCGCTCCTTGCCATTGTCAGAGTTTTCCTATTTTGTTAAGTTCCCGCCGACGGCAAAGGGATTGCCAAACACGATGTTGCCACTCTTTGCCAGCTTCTCTGCCATGGAGCGGCGAATGAATCGCAGCGCAATGCTGATCGCGTTTCTACTTGTTCTTGTCGGAGGCGGCTGTCAGCGCCGAAGCCAACCGCCGGCGTCCGACGACAAGACGGGGCAAAAAGTCGACGAGTTGTCGCGCAAAATCGACGAGTTGAAGGCCATTCTTGCCGAACTTAAACAAGGCCGCCAAGGGGCAGAGCAGGAATGCCGCAACTGGCTCAATGCGAACTTCATTCCCGGCAAGACGACGCTGACCGATGTCGAAAGCCTCATGGGCAACAAGTATCTCAACCTCGACCGGCCGGATCGCGACGATGTTTTAACAGTTCAGTTCTCGCTTGATGACGTGGCTGGCAGGAAGATCATTCTGGATTTCACCCGATTGCAAAAATCCGAGAGCTCGCCAATTGACGGGATTTTTAATGCCAAGAATGATCCTCGGGTTTTGGAGAAGGGATTTGAATTTGGTTTCCAGATTTGCGGCTTCTGTCCTCACATTTTGGTTGATGCCGATGGCTGGCGCCTGGACGGCAAGATGCTGGCCGGCGCGATCGGAGAGAGGCGCGAAAGCGTGGATACCTTGGTGCTGCCGCGCGCTCATGCGCGTCAGGGAAAGGTGCAAGTGAAGCTCGCCAACTGGGCGCCGGAGATCGAAATCTTGGATCAGGTCGAGTTGGGAGTCGTCGCAGCGCAACCTGGTGAACAACTCGATTTTGATGGCAATGGTGGTGCTTATCTTTGGCGGGAAAACCAAACGATTCCATGTTCGGCCCCGAAGACGCGGGGCGGACGCGATTACTGGCGGCTCAAGCTCGCCTCTGGACAAGGTTCTGCTGTGCTAGTGCTCGAACTTCGAAATACCGAGATGTTTCAAGACACTGCGAAACAGAGTTATCTTCGCGACGAAGAACCTCAAGCCGATCTCATTGTGGAAGGGCTAAACAACATTGCGATCAAACCCATTGGAACGAAGTTCTTTCGCCGTGTTGTGATACCGGTGTCCGCGGGTGTGTCGGAGATTCGCCTTAGCTCGCCGGCAGGGATGTGGTGGGTTCGGCGCGCTTGGGAGGGTTCGGGAAAATCGGCGTCAATGTGCTGGGTTTCGCCCAGCCAAAATAATTCAGCCGCCGCTGCACTTCAAAATCGCGATGGCCGCCGACTGCGTCTTATGCCTCATGAAGAGACTGAAATGTCTTTTTGCTTGCCGCACGACCAGAAGCAGAACAACAATTTGAAGCTTGCGCTGCGATTGTGCGGTTATTATGAGTTTCTTCAAACGCCGTGAATTTACCAGCGAAATCGTGGCGGGTTGCCAGCATAGACAAGCCGCCGGGCTTGCCCCGGCGGGGATAAACCCCGCCGCTCGTCATGGTCGGTTGCGTTCTTATGCAACAATTTCCCTTACTACGCGCCCATGCACGTCGGTCAAGCGAAAATCCCGTCCCGCATAGCGGAACGTCAACCGCTCGTGATCGAATCCCAGCAAATGCAAAATCGTGGCATGCAAATCGTGCACATGCACGCGATTCTGGGCGGCCGCGAAGCCGAATTCGTCGGTGGCGCCGTATATCATGCCGCCCTTGACACCGCCGCCGGCGAGCCACATGGTGAAGCCGTGATTGTTGTGGTCGCGGCCGTTGATGCGGCCGGCGTTGGCGCCGGGTGTCGGCAACTCCACGGTCGGCGTGCGGCCAAATTCGCCGCCCCAGATCACCAGTGTGCTGTCGAGCATGCCGCGTTGTTTCAGGTCGCGCAATAATGCGCCAATGGGCTGATCGCACTCGCGGGCCAGGCGGCGATGGTTGACTTCCAGATCGTCGTGGCTGTCCCAGGGTTGACCGGAACCGTGCCAGACCTGGATGAAACGCACGCCTTTTTCCAGCAGTCGGCGGGCGATGAGCATTTGCCGGCCTTGCACGCCGGGGCCGTACATGTCGCGGATGTGACGCGGTTCCAGGTCGATGTTGAACGCCTCCTCGGCATCGCGCTGCATGCGGTAGCCAAGCTCGAAAGATTGAATCCGCGCTTCCAGTTGCGGATCGCCCGGGCGGTCTATGAGGTGCTGCTGATTGAGTTCCAGGAGCAGATCGAGTTGCTGACGCTGCTGCGGCTGGGCGACGCTGGTGTTGCGAATGTTCTCGACCAGGCGATCCAGGGCGGTGTGTCGTGTGTCGATATGGCTGCCCTGGTAGACGCCCGGCAGGAAGCCGGACTGCCAGTTTTGCGTTTCCTGAATCGGGTAGCCGCCGGGGCACATGGCGATGAACCCGGGCAGGTTTTGATTCTCGCTGCCCAGGCCATAGGTCACCCAGGAACCCATGCTGGGCCGGATTTGCCGGGCGTCGCCGCAGTTCATGAGCATCAGCGACGGCTCATGATTTGGCACGTCGGCGTGCATCGAGCGGATGATGCACAGGTCGTCCACGCTGCGGGCGACGTGCGGGAAAAGCTCGCTGACCTCGATGCCGCTGCGGCCGTGTTTCTGAAAGCGAAACGGCGACGGAAAGGCGGCGCCGGTGCGGCGTTCGGTGCGCAAGTTTTCGCGCGGCAGCGGTTGACCAGCGTAGCGGTCTAGCAGCGGCTTTGGGTCGAAGGTGTCAACGTGCGACGGGCCGCCGTTCATGAATAGGTGGATGACACGCTGCGCTTTGGCCGGGAAATGCGGGGCACGCGGGGCCAGCGGGTGGGTGTTGACCA
>DASRAT010000229.1:0-8963 GCA_035638015.1 Gemmataceae bacterium
AGGCCGTCCTACAAAATCATCGCGAGCCCTCACCATGCCCGACAACACCGACCGCCTTCCCATCGCCAATCAGCCGCTGAGCCTCGTGCTGGTCGCTTGCAACGCGGCTGCCGACATCGAAAGCGTTGTCGCCGCCTGGAACGTGCAACTTGATACGCTCGGCCGGGCCACGGAAATCATTGTGGTGGATGACGGCAGCACCGATGAAACATCAGCGCTTGCCAGCAAGCTTGCCGCCCAGAACAAACGGGTGCGCTTCATTCATCATCCCACACGGCTTGGTTTCGGCGATGCGCTGAAGTCCGGCTTTGCGGCCGCCAAGCATCCGTTGTTAGCCTACACTACATGCGATCGACAGTATCAGCCGGCCGATCTCAAGCTTTTCCTTGACCAGATCGACAAGGTGGACCTTGTCACCGGCTATCGCCAATGGCTGAGCGTGCCGGGCGGACTGCGCACGCTTGGCTGGATTTATCGACTAGCCATTCGGGTGCTGTTTGGCGTGCCATTGGACCCATTGCCCTCCTGGCTCGGCGATCATGGTCAGCGCAAGCGCTGGTTGGCACGATGGATTTTTGGCGTTCGGGTGCATGACGTGGAATGTGCGTTTCGGTTGTTTCGGCGGTCGGTGCTGGCGCGGATGCCGATTCAATCGCACGGGCCATTTGCCCAGGTTGAAATTCTCGCCAAGGCGAATTTTTTGGGCTGTTGGATGTTTGAGGTGCCGGTGAGCTATCAGCCGCCCGCGGGGCCGTTGGTGCATGGCTCGCTCGATCCCAAGGACAGCTGTTTGGCGGAGGCCAAGCGGCTGTTTAGCAACCCGATGTTCGCCCCCGTGTGAGCCGGCAATTCGTTGCAAACGTCAAGGGAATACAATTGCACATCCGACAAATGGCGGATATAAGTTGTTGCAGTAGATAAACTTGCCCCATTGGCGCCCTTGAGGATGCCATCATGCCTCTGTGCCGATTTCTTACCTACGGTGTTGTGGCTGCCGGGTGTGCATTTTTGATGGCGGTATCTGTTGCGAACGGGCAGCAAAAACAACTTTCTCCCGAACAAATCGAGTTTTTCGAGAAATCGGTCCGCCCTATCTTGGCGACGCATTGCTTCGAGTGCCACGGCCCCGACAAACACAAGGCCAGCCTTCGGCTCGATAGCCGTGCGTCGATGATGGGCGGCGGCGTCACCGGCCCGGCGATTGTGCCAGGCAGCCCCAAGGATAGCTTGTTGATCACGGCGATTCATTACGTTGACACTCCCAAGATGCCGCCGACCGGCAAGCTGGGTGAGTCCGAGATTGCAGTCTTAACTGAGTGGATTAAGCAAGGCGCACCGTGGCCGGAAACCGCCGGCACGCCGATACGAGTCGCCGCCGCGGGGAAAGCATTCAAGATCACGCCGGCGGACCGGGCGTTTTGGGCGTTTCAAGCCGTCACCCAGGCGAAACTGCCCAAGGTCAAGGATGCTACGTGGGCCAAGACGCCGATTGACCAGTTCATTGTTGCGGGATTGGAAGCACACAAGTTTCAGCCGAGTCCCGCGGCTGACAGGCGTACCCTCATTCGCCGGGCCACGTTTGATTTGATCGGGCTGCCGCCCACGCCGGCGGAGATTGACGCGTTTATCAATGACAAATCGCCCGACGCTTTCGCCAAAGTCATTGATCGCTTGCTCGGCTCGCCGCATTACGGCGAGCGCTGGGCACGGCACTGGCTAGATGTGGCTCGTTATGCCGAGGACCAGGCGCATACTTTTGAGGCCCGCAAGTATCCCAACGGTTTCCGCTATCGCGATTGGTTGGTAAAGGCGTTTAATGACGATTTGCCTTATGATCAGTTTTTGCTGGAGCAGATCGCCGCAGATCTGTTACCGAGCAAACGTGTGGATAACTTGCCGGCGCTGGGCTTTTTTGCGACAGGGCCGGTCTATTACGGCGACGGCAAAAAGCTCGATCAAATTGACGACCGCATTGACACGCTAACACGAGGGTTGCTTGGTTTGACCGTTGCTTGTGCCCGTTGCCACGATCACAAGTTTGATCCGATTTCGACCAAGGATTACTACTCTTTGGCGGGTGTTATCGCCAGCACCGATTATGTCGAGCTATCGCTGGAACCCGGCAAGGAAGGCCAACCGTTGCCGAAACTGCCCAAGGACAAAAAAGAAGCCAAGGATGTCAAGAAAGAGCAGGCGAAGTTGCCGTTCATTCATGCCATCCAGGATGTCAAGCCGGTGACGATGAAAGTGCATGTCCGCGGCAATCCGAAAACGCTGGGCGAGGATGCACCGCGGCGATTCCTGGAAATCCTGGGTGGCAAGGACAGCCAGCCGTTCAAGAACGGCAGCGGCCGTCTTGAGCTTGCCCAAGCCATCGCCAGCAAAGATAACCCGCTCACAGCCCGCGTCATGGTCAACCGCATCTGGCAGCACCACTTTGGCCGGCCATTGGTTGCGACGCCGAGCAACTTTGGCGTGGTGGGTGAACGTCCGTCGCATCCCGAATTGCTCGATAATTTGGCCACTCGTTTCATCGCCTCGGGCTGGTCGATGAAAGCGCTGCATCGCGAAATCATGTTGACCGCGGCGTATCAGATGAGCAGCGGTTTCAATCCCAAATATGTCGAGACAGATGCCGAAAACAAATGGCTGTGGCGCATGAATCGGCAGCGCTTGGAGGTGGAAGCCTGGCGTGACGCGATCCTTGCGGTGTGCGGCAACCTCGATGTCAAAATGGGCGGAGCGCCCATGGATTTGAACAACGACAAAAACAATCGCCGCACACTTTATGGGGCCGTCAGCCGGCATGAGCTGAACTCGCTGCTGCGGCTGTTCGATTTCCCTGATCCCAACATTACCAGTGAGAAGCGCACCGTCACGACCGTGCCGTTGCAGCAGCTATTTGTGCTGAATAGCGAATTCATGGTCCGCAATGCCAGGGCGCTGGCGGCTCGCTTGAAAAAGGATGCGGGCAATGATGCCGACCGGATTCGCAAGGCTTATCCCTTGGTGTTGGGGCGCGATGCCACCGAAAAGGAGCTTGCCTTGGGATTGGCGTTTCTGGCCGCGCCGAAAACCGACAATTCCAAGACGGGACTGACGCGCTGGGAGCAGTATGCCCAAGTGTTGGTCAGCACGAACGAGTTTATGTACGTGGACTGAATCAATGCCGCCGTGTTGCACTCATGAATATTAAACACCGGCGTGGGCGCTCCTAAGTGCGCCCGAACTTGCCGCGAAACTCTTCGTTGCCTCCGATGTTAAATAACAAGTCCGAAGCACAAGATTCCTTGACCGCCGAGCGGTTGCGTTGGAAATCCGTTTGCCGGCCACCCTCGTCTTAATACCGGACCAACACATTTCCCATTTCCGTGCAAGGGAGTCAGCCATGTTCCAGCGTTCGAGCCTGGTGCGAGTCGCGCTGTTGGCGTTGACCGCGGCCGCCGTCGCCATGATGGGGCCAGGCCCGGTCAAAGCCGGTCAGCAGAAGAAAGTTCAACCCAAAGTCGAAGTGGTATTTGTTCTCGACACCACCGGCAGCATGGGCGGCCTTATCGACGCCGCCAAAAGGAAAATCTGGGCGATCAGCAATCAGATCATTGGCGGCCAGCCGACGCCGTCTCTCAAGGTTGGTCTGGTGGCCTTCCGCGATCGCGGCGATGCCTATGTCACCAAGGTCTACGATCTTACCGACGACCTCGACGCTGTTTACGCCAATTTGATGGGATTCAAGGCAGAGGGCGGCGGTGATTTTCCGGAAAGCGTCAATCAGGCGCTGTACGAGGGGGTCACCAAGATCTCCTGGAGCAAGGACAAGGGCGTGCTCAAGTTGATATTCCTTGTCGGCGACGCGCCGCCGCACATGGATTACGGCGACGACGTGAAATACACCGAAAGCTGCAAGCTGGCCGTCACCAATAACATCATCATCAACACGGTCCAGTGTGGTGATCATCCCGAAACCAGGAAATACTGGCTCGACATCGCCAAGCTCGGCGAAGGCCGGAGCGTGCAGATCGACGCCAAGGGCGGAGCGGTGGCAGTTATTGAAACGCCGTTCGATAAAGACCTGGCCAAGATCAATGATGAAATGATCAAGTCCACGCTGGTATTCGGCGATGCCAAACAACAAGCGGCTGCCGGCGGCGGGGCCAAGGGCGGGTTTGGCGGCAAGGGCGACGCTGCAGCCAAAAAGGGCGCCAAGGCCGCGCCTCCGGCCATCGCCGCCGACCGGGCCGAGTATTTCGCCAAGAGCGGCAAGGGCACGAGTTTCGATTTGTTGCAAAATATTCAAGACGGCAAGGTCAAGCTCGAAGACATCAAAAAAGAGCATCTGCCCGAAGAAATGCAGAAGATGACGCTCGCCGAGCAGAAGGTGTACCTGGAAAAAATCGACACGCAGCGCAAGGAACTGAACAAGCAAGCGCTCGATTTGAGTAAAAAGCGGAGTGCATTTATCGCGGAAAAAGAAAAAGAAAATGCCAAGAACGCCCAGGCCGACAGCTTCGATGGGCAGGTATTGCAGATGCTGCAGCAGCAGGCAGCGCGGATTGAGGTCGATTACGGTGTGCCCAAGAAGAAATAGGCCGCTGTGTTGAACACTTAAGCGCCGGTAAGCTCGCCCGTCAGAATGCGGGCGAGCACGGCGGAATCGATATTGCCGCCGGAGACCACGCAAACCACTTTGCCGTCGCCGGCCTTGCCCGCAAGGGCGGCGGCGACGGAAGTGGCGCCCGCACCTTCGGCGACGACACGATTGCGCTCCACCAATAACCGGATTGCGGAAGCCACGGCCGACAGCGGCATCACCAAGGAACCGTCCAAAAGATCGCGGACCAGCGGCCACATTTCGCGTAACACACTCTTGCCGCCAATGCCGTCCACGAAACTAGCGGTGTAGGTTACTGCTTTTGGCTCACCCGCTGCGAGCGAGGCGGACAGCGGACAAGCGGTTTCCACTTCACATGCAAAGATGCGTGTTTGCGGCTTCAAGGCCCGGATCGCCGACGCGATACCGGCGCTGAGGCCGCCGCCTCCGTAGGGGATGACCACCGCATCGACATCGGGCAAGTCTTCCAGAATTTCCAAACCGATCGTGCCATTGCCGGCAATCACCGCCGCATCGCTCACGGGATGAATGAACAGGCCTTTGCATTTGTCGTATTTCCCGGTAAGGATTATCTGCCACCACTCGTCAAATGGCACTTTGATGGTCGTTCCTCCCAAACGACGCACAGCCGCAAGTTTGGTTTCAGGAGCATGATCCGGGACAACGACCGTGCAAGGGATTCCCAGACGTCTGGCATTCCAGGCGACGCCTTGGGCCATGTTGCCGGCGCTGGCCGTGAAGACGCCGTTGGCGAGTTTTTCTGGGGACGCTATTTGCATGGCGTTGCCGGCGCCGCGCAACTTGAAGGAGCCGATGGGCTGCAGGTTCTCGAGCTTCAGGAAAACCTGGGTGGGGGCATCGTCCACGGCCAAGGGCACGAGGGGAGTGCGAAGGGCCAATGAGCTGATGCGCTGTTGGGCGGAGCGGATTTCTTGAAGCGGAATCTGGGTGAAGGGGTCCATTTATTTCCTCAAGGGGTTTCCCAATCCTGAAGCAGTAAGCCCGGCACTCGGCTGAATTCAGCCACGTTGTGCGTCACGAGCGTGCATTTGTGAGCCAGTGCAATCGCGGCGATTTGCAAATCGTATGGTCCGATGGGTGTGCCGAGCCTTTCCAAATAATGGCGGATGCCGGCACACAAATCGGCTGCCGAATCGTCAAACGCTAGACTTGCAAATGGTGCCACAAAACAATCCACGTCCGCCCTGTTTTTAATCGGTTTGGCGCTCCGCAATACGCCGATGTACAATTCTGACAAAACCACGGAGCAAAGGCTAACGTCTTGCGTCGGATGAGACGCAAGGCGTTGGCGAATCAGGAGGTTTTTCCCACGCAAGTATTGAACGCAAACGTTGGTGTCTAACAAGTACATCAATCCAACTCCACGGGTGGAGGCAACTTCCCTTGGGGCTGGCGGATGAACGTGTCATCGTCGATGGCGCCGAAGGTTTTGTCAAAATAGCCAGGCGGCCAGCCACCATTTTCCTGCGTTGCCTGAGCGGCATGGGGTTGAACGACGACAACAACCTCGTATTCCACGCCTGGCCGCCCAAGGGGGATGTGCAAAGAAAGTGCACCATCATCTCCCGTTTTTTCCAATACACGAATGGTTTGCATGTCGAAACTCCTGTGGACTGTTTGCATTTTATGCTATGGCGAATGGCTGGGGAACAAAGAAAGCAAAGTTCAGATGTGAGATTACAACCGCCGCTACAATTCCTTGCTGGCCAAAACCTGAATGATAGTATAGAGTTACGAATTAAGGACTCGCCTTCGAAGGTGGCATCGTTTCCAACGACTATTGGGTTTCCAGGACGACACGAGGATCCCATGAACCGCTTCACCTCGACTCTGCTTTCGCGCCGCCAGGCGTTGTGCCGCATTGGCGGCGGCTTTGGCGCCGTGGGCCTGGCTTCGGTGATGGCCGATGCGGGCATGTTGTCGGCGCAGCAGCCGGCCACAGCGACCAATCCGCTGGCGCCTCGGCCGCCGCACTTTCCGGCTCGGGCCAAACGGCTGATCTTCTTGTTCATGAACGGCGGCCCGTCGCATATCGATACCTTTGACCCCAAGCCGGCGGTGACGCGCCATGCCGGCGAACAATTGCCGGCTAGCATCCAGAATCAGCCAGGGCCGCGCAATCGTTTGCTGATGGCTTCGCCCTGGGGCTTTCAGCGCTACGGCCAAAGCGGCATTGAGGTCAGCGAACTGTTTCCCGAAGTCGGCGGGGCCATCGACGACATTTGCGTTGTCCGTTCGATGCACACGAGCACGCCCAACCATGAGCCGGGCCTTTTGATGATGAATTCGGGCAACATGCAGCCGATCCGGCCGAGCCTTGGATCGTGGCTGGCCTATGCCTTGGGTTCGGAGAACCAAAACCTGCCGGGGTTCATTGTGCTCTGTCCCGGCAAACCCGTGGTGGGACCGCAGCTGTGGAGCAATAGCTTCCTGCCCGGCATTTTTCAGGGTACGCATATAAACAACAGTAACGCGAACATCAATCCGCGGACCATCATCCGCGACGTTAATAACCGCCACCTATCGCCTGCCGTTCAGCGCGAACAGCTTGACTTGCTGCAGCAATTGAACCAGGCCCACCTTGAGCAACGCGGACAAGACGAGCACCTGGAAGGTCGTATCGCGTCGCTGGAGATGGCGTACCGCATGCAGGGCGAAGCGCAAGATGCCTTTGATCTGAGCCGTGAGTCGGCAGCCACACGCCGCCTTTATGGCGAAGGGCAATTTGCCAATGCTTGTTTGCTGGCCAGGAGGTTGGCCGAGCACGGGGTTCGGGTTATTCAAATCTATTTCGGCAACAATCAACCCTGGGACGATCACGCCGACATTAACAATCACCGCAATCACGCTCGCCAGAGCGACAAACCCCTCGCGGCGTTGCTGCGCGATCTCAAAACGCGCGGTTTGCTCGACGACACGTTGGTGCTATGGGGCGGCGAGTTTGGCCGGACGCCCGCGACCGAAGGTCAGCGCGGCCGCGACCATCACCATACCGGCTTCACGATGTGGATGGCAGGCGGCGGCGTCAAAGGCGGCATGGTTTACGGCAGCACTGACGAATTTGGCATCCACGCCGTGCAAAATCGCATGCATGTGCATGATCTGCACGCCACGATGCTGCACCTCATGGGGCTGGATCACGAACGGCTCACCTATCGCTACAGCGGGCGCGATTTCCGGCTGACGGATGTGCATGGAGAGGTGCATCGGGGGATATTTGCGTAACACTCCCAGTTCAATGCGTCACGGCAGTGTTTGCGGAAGTCTGGCGACTTCCGCCACGCGGCGATGCAATACGCTATTATCCCGCCAACCAATCCGCTTGACGCCGCCAATTTGTCGGATATGCTCGTGATCACCTCACCCTTCTGCGTTCATCGGCTTCCAGGGAGTATCGCACCATGTGGATTCGGACGCGAGATTTGCGGAACCTGAGCATCATGGCCATCACGGCGGCCGTCATCGGCTTTGTACCGATGGCAATAAGCGCGCAGGATCGACTAAAAACGATGCCTGGCTACGACCAATATCAAAAAATGGCCAAGGAATATCAAAATTTGGCCAAGGACTATCAAGGTGGGGGCAAGGCGGGGAAGGCGGGAAAAGGCGCCGCCAAAAAAGGGCCGCTGAGCGTCACCTGGCAGGAAGGCGGCAAGTCATTTGACTATGTGAAAGACGGCAAAAAATACCACTATGACATCGCCACGGGCAAAACCACGGACCTTGGCACAGCGAAGGATGAACTCCAGATTGACGACGAGCCGTTTGATCAAGGTCCGATGGTGGAGGCCTTGCCGCAACAGCCCGAACGTGGCCGCCAATACGAATCTGCCGTTTCGCCCGACGGCAAACGTATGGCATTCTACAAAGACGCCAATCTTTGGCTGGGCGATGCCAAGGGTTCCAACGCCATCGCCGTCACCACCGAAGGAGTCGACAGTAAACGTATAAGGTTTGGCACGGCCAGTTGGGTTTACGGCGAAGAGCTGAAGCAAAACACGGCCATGTGGTGGTCGCCGGACAGCAAGAAAATCGCCTTTTACGGTGTCGATGCCAGCAAGGTGCCCGATTATTATTTGCCGCTCAATCAATCCAGCTTGCGCGCCGAGATCGACGCCGAGGCCTATCCCAAACCCGGCGATCCCAATCCGGTGATGGATGTCCTCATTTACGATCTGGCCAGCAAAAAAACGCTTAAAGTGGATGTCCGCAACGGCCAGCCCTTCTCCAACGCCGTGGTGGGCCATTATGTTTACAACATCCGCTGGTCGCCGGACGGCAAGGAACTTTTCTTCAATCGCACTAACCGCAAGCAAAACACGATGGAGTTCAC
>DASRAT010000230.1:0-3467 GCA_035638015.1 Gemmataceae bacterium
CGCTTGGCCGCTACGTTGAAAGAACCAAGTGTCAAGCGTCTGCAAACTCAAGCCGCTGTCTCGGGTACTGGCCAGCGTGGTAGGTGTCATTCGGTAATAGCGTCGCCCGTTGGTGCTGGAACGGTCAAGCGGCTCGGCGAAACGGCGGACTTCGGTCTCGATTAACAAGTCCGATTTCGCCAGGTCGATGGCCAGGGTCACGCCGTCGTCATCCACCTCGACACAGCGCTCTGGCGGCAAAGCGTAATCGCGGGTGGCGCTCAGGCGAAAGTGGCGATAGTCGATGTTCTGATCGTTGGCGACCACGGCCAGCTTTTCCGACAACCGCACTGCCGGCAAGCCGCGAGCCAAAGCATCGGCAAGGTCTTCGGGGCTGTTGAACTCGAACAGGGCCCCGGCGGTGTAGACCCGAATGCGTTCGCGTTTGTTGGACCAGGTACGCAGTGCATTAATGACTGTGTCCGGCGTCGGTTTCATGCCGTGACGCTGGAGAGTTTGCTGGATCGACTCAAACGATTCACCCGTCTCCAACGCTCGGTAAACGCTCTGGGGCTCCAGTTGCAAGGTGCAGGCTGCGCCTAACGTCTGCCAGTTGGCGAGCTTCGTCAGGTGCGCGATCAGCGCGGGTGAAAGCCCCTGGCGGTAAACGAGGATTTCAAGGTTGGGCTGGACGAGAAGCGTTTGCGGAAACGTTGGAAATGTGGGCACTGGCCCCAACCCCAATAGCCAGCGGCCCAGGGGTGACAAACGCACCAGCCAAGGGCCTTTGCCTTCGCGGGCGGTCTGGATCAAGCGCAAGGGGTAAACGACGCCCAAAAGGAAAGCTGCTAAGCCGCAAGCGGCTTTAGGTCCTTGCCAAAAGGGATGATGCTTGGTCAGCCACTTTTCCAGGCTATCGCAACTGGTCCAGCCGTCCGCGGGCAGGCGGCTGAGCAGCATCAAGGCCAATAACCACATGGAAGGATAGGGATTGGCGGCAGGCGGTTCGGGCCGCCAGCCGTCTTGAGCGTTCCAGGCGTCTTGTTGTAGCGCTGCGGTCCATAATGAGGCCAGCGTTGCCTGCAGTCCCTTGTCCCAGGGGGTCGGAAAAACGCCAGCTTGCAACTCGCCGGCAACATCTTTGAGCAAGCCTTCTTGTGTGGCCAGCACCACTGCGAGCAGAGCGGGATCGGGAATCTCCGCCAAACTGTCCGGCGGCGCGTCGTTTAGTTTTGGATCGCCCTGGAGTCGCTCCAGGTCGCGTTTGAAGAACCCACTCGTCTGCGTGCGCCGCAGTGGAACCGCGTGGACCATCTGCCACAGGGCGGCCAAACGCAAGGGCAAGTCAAGTCCGTCAGCTTCGTGAATGGCAGGTTTGTTCAATACGACCGCGCCGGGACAGGCGGGGAAGGCGACGTTCAAACCCATCGCACGAGCAGTAATTTCGGGCGGTCCAAAGACCGTGGGAGCAACGGACGTGGTTTGGCCAAGCCAGAGATCGAACGACCTGATCTTGCGGACCTTGGGGCCAGCCGCACCGTCATGCGGATACAAAAGGCCCGCTTCAAGAAGGGTGACGACCGGCTGTAAGCCGTCTTCGTGCCCCAGGGCAACAGCCATTTCGACGAGATTGCCAACCCGCCAGCGCGGTTGCCGGCTGTGACCGATGAGCGCCAGGATCTGGGTGCAGGCCGGGTCGAGATCGGCAAGGCGGCGGTCGATCACCGCGGGATTGCTGAAAGTCGCCAAACAGCGCTCGATCAATTCCTCGGTCGGCCACTGGTTGCGCGGTTTGCAAAGTTTGTTGGCAACCAGGCGCAACAACGGCTCGTCGTATTGCTCGAGCGTGTGGCGGAGGTGTTCGGACCAGGTTGCAGGATCCATGAGCGGCATGAAACTCAAGCGACGGGAAAGTTCAAGAAATCACTTGCGGAGTATGACCAATGCGCTGAAGCTCTCCAACAACGGCTTCCACGCGACCGTGCCGGACCAGCAACACGCAATCGGCCAGCCGTCCCACGATGTCCTGCGCCAATTTCTTGTTGGCCAGCAGTTCCTCGGCCAAAACGGCGTCCTCGGTGTGGACCAAGGATACCTGGCGGTGCAGCTTCACGGCGATGCGGGCTTTTTCCATGGTGGCAATCACGACGCCAAGCCGCAAGCGGCTTGGGCGGCCGGCTCGGCAAATAAATCGGCTTCGTCCTTGATCGAATAACTGTAACCCTGCTCCGTCAGGAACAACTGGCGGTGGTGAGCGAAATCCATCTCGCTGGTGTTGCGCGTCACCAGCGTGAAGAAATGCGCCACTTCGCCGTCGGCCTTGGGCCGCAAAATCCGTCCCAGGCGCTGTGCCTCTTCCTGGCGGGACCCGAAGGTGCCGGACACTTGAATCAGCACATTGGCGTCGGGCAAATCAATGGCGAAGTTGCCGACCTTGGACAAAATCAACTCTCGGATTTCGCCGCGACGAAACTGGCCGTAAAGATCTTCGCGCTCGGCATTGCCGGTCTGGCCGGTTATAAGCGGGATGCCGAAACGCTTGCTGAGCTGCCGCAATTGTTTGAGGTATTGGCCGATGACCAATACATGCTTGCCGGCATGCTGCGTGAGCAAACGTCCGACCACGTCGTCCTTGGCGGGGTTCTCGCTGGCAACACGGTATTTATTGCGCGGCTCGGCGACGGCGTATTCCATCCGCAGGTGTTCGGGCAAAGCGACACGGACTTCGTTACACGCTGCCTCGGCGATCCAGCCGCGCTGCTCCAGCTCGCGCCAGGGCACGTCGTATTTCTTGGGGCCGATCAGGCTGAACACATCTTCTTCACGGCCGTCCTCGCGGATCAGCGTGGCAGTCAACCCAAGCCGGCGGCGCGCCTGTATATTAGCGGTCACGCGGAAAACGGGGGCCGGCAACAAGTGGACTTCGTCGTAAATGATCAAACCCCAGTCGCGCTGGTCGAACAGCTTGAAATGCGGAAACTCGCTGTCCTTGTCGGGGCGGTGCGTGAGGATTTGATAAGTGGCAATGGTGACGGGCGCGATTTCCTTCGTCTCGCCGGTGTATTCGGCGATGTCCTTGTCTTGCAAATCGCTCTTGTCGAGAATTTCGCGGTGCCATTGCTTGACGGCCGTGATGCTGGTGGTCAGCACCAGGGTGTTGCGCTGGACCAAGGCCATGGCGGCGATGCCGACGACTGTCTTGCCGGCGCCGCAAGGCAGCACGATGACGCCGCTGCCGCCGCGGACATCGCCGCCGGCGTGGAAGATCGCGGCCGCATCGGTCTGGTAATCGCGAACGTGGAAGGGCAATCCTGAGCGAGCCAGCTGACGCAGGTTCACAGCCAACGGGGCGCCTTCCGTGTAGCCGGCGAGATCTTCAGCGGGATAGCCGACTGCAATAAGGCTCTGTTTGACGACGCCGCGATGGGCCGGGTCGATCAAGAAACTGGTGGCATCGAGGCGTTCACCCAAATAGTCCCGCACCTTGG
>DASRAT010000231.1:0-3749 GCA_035638015.1 Gemmataceae bacterium
CCTTGCCGTAACTGCGCTCGCCCACGATCGTCGCCCGGTGGTGATCCTGCAGAGCGGCGGCCACGATCTCGCTGGCACTGGCGCTTAGGCGATTGACCAGCACGGCAATGGGTATGTCGGTATACGGCCCGGCTTTGGAGCCGGCCGGCTTGCGGCTATCGATGACCTCTTCCTTTTGGTTGCGGCCCACGGTGCTGACCACGCGTGTGCCGGGCGGCAAAAACAACTCGCTAACCTCAACGGCCGCCTTGAGCAGGCCACCGGTATTGTTGCGCAGGTCCAGCACCAGGCCCTTGATGCCGTCGGCCTTGAGGCGATCGACGAGAACCACCAGGTCTCTTGCCGTGTTTTCGGCGAAAGTCGTGATGCGGATATAGGCAATCATGCTGTTCTTGTCGATGATGAAGTCCCATTCCTTGAGGTTCTTCTTCATGCGCTCATCGCCGAGGATGCTCTCAATGATAATCTCGGCCCTGCTGATGGGGATGTCCACCGGCTCGCTGGTGCCTTCGTGCAGCACGGTCAGCTTGACCTTCTGGCCCTTTTCGCCGGTGATTTTTTCCACGGCTCGCTTGACTGTCATATTCGCCGTCGATTCGTCATCAATCTTGAGGATAATGTCGCCTGCCAAGACGCCAGCCTCATAGGCGGGCGTGCCTGGCATTGGACTTTCGACATACAGTTGGCCGCTCCGGTCGACGCCCAGGCGAATGCCGATGCCGCTGAAGCTGCCTTTGCTTTGTTTGGTGAATTGGGCGTATTCCTCGGCGTTGATGAAGCTGGAGTGCGGGTCGAGCCGCTCCAGGCCGCCGTTAATCATGTTCTCCACCAGTTCGCGCCGCTTCTCAGGATCGAGGTCTTTTACGTATTTTCTCTTCACTTCATCGAGCACGTCGATGATCAGGCGGACATTTTCGTGCTCGGTTTTCTGGTTGTCGTCGCGCTGCGGGGCGCTGATCGAGATGGAAAAGCCAATCAAGGATGTGGCAAGAACGCCCACCAGCCAAGTAAAGTTCCAGCGCGACATGACAGCCGTCCTCCTGGGAAGGGGGAGAAGATGCGGGGCGACCAGAAGGGGATTATAGCGGCAAGTGGGGATTTGAGGAATGCAGACTGGTAAGCGGCAAATTGCAATGACAAACGACGGCAACTCGGACTCGCCGCGTTGCCGTCGTTACGCCGTGTCGGATTCGATTGGTCGGTTTACCGCGGGGCCAGCAATGTGACTCGCGGCGCCGCGGAATCAACGTGCGGCACAGCTGCCGGAGTCGTAGCTGGGCGATTATACTGAGCAGGCACATCCTGCGCTGCCGGTGTCGTGGCTGGGCGGTTATATTGCGCCGTCGTTATTTCTTGCGTTGCCGCAGTCGTGGCTGGGCGATAATATTGCGCCGTCATTTCTTGCGCCGGACCCGTGGCCGGGCGGTTATATTGTGCCGTCATGTCTTGCGTTGCCGGAACCGCGGCAGGGCGGTCGAGTTGAGCCAAAAGGTCTTGCGCTCCTTGATGTTGGCCCCGTTCCGTCAACGCTGCCTGCAGGTATTGGCGGCAAAGATCCTGCTGCTTGAGGTGATCCATCATTCGCGCCACATCGTAATTGGCGTCGGCCTTGTTCATCACCTTGCTCAGGATGACCACGGCTTCTTGCGGCTTGCCGGCGCGGGCCAGGTAGAGGCCGTAATCAGTGGCATAATGACGGTTTTCCGGTTCCAATTCGTGGGCCTTGGCGAAGCCTTGAAGTGCGGCGTTCAGGTCCTTGCGTCGGCATTGAATCACGCCGAGGTCGTACCACAACTGTGCCACTTTGGGATTCTGTTGAAGCGCGTGCTGATAAACGGTCAGGGCTCGATCCGTATCATCTTGTTTCAAGTAGAGATTGGCGAGTTGGATGTAGGCTTGGACGCATTGGGGATCAATTTCGATCGCCTTCTGATAGTATTTGCGGGCCTCGTCTCGAAAGACGTTTTGCTCCGCAGGCCCAGCCTTTGGATTGCTGGCCTTGCTCTCTTCCAGATTCCCAACGGCGATGAAGGTTTGCGGCTTCGCTTCGTGCTTGGGCACCTCAATTTCCTTGACGCCCTTCATCTTGGTCCAGTTTTCGGGCGAGACGGGTAGGCTTTTTGTCTCGGTAACGCAGCCCACGCAGCTTGCCGCCACGCATGCCATCAGGGCCCATTTGCGACAGTCCATGTGCATACCCGCTTTCGTCCGTGAAAGTGTCGGCGAGCGTTGAGGCGTAAACCCGACGTGTTTTCGGTTTTACACGCCGGGCTTACGCCTCGACGCTCGCCAGATTACCGCGTTACTTGAATTCGCAGATGAACGTCGTCGCCGCTTGGACCATGAGATCCCGCGTTAATTGGACAGGATGTTTACGAAATCGGCAAATCGACTGCACAATCTCCAGTAGATCCCGGCAATCGCTCGCCCTGGGATTACGGCCTTTGGTGTAATAGCGTTCATACAGGAAGTCGACCGCCTCCGGGCAAGGGTTCATCCCGAGCCGTTTGACCACGCTGTTGAAGATGCGTTCGTAAACTTCCCGCTCGGGAGCGTTGATCTCGACTTTGTGCCTAATGCGGCGCAGAAAGGCGTCGTCCACCAGGTCCTTGGGGTCCAGGTTGGTCGAGAAGATGATGAGCTGCTCGAAGGGGACCTCGAATTTCTTGCCTGAGGAAACCGTGAGGAAATCATGGCGATCTTCAAGTGGCAAAATCCAGCGATTCAGCAATTCCTTGGGGCTGCACAATTGGCGGCCGAAGTCGTCGATAAGGAAAACGCCGCCGTTGGCTTTGACGTGCAACGGCGCCTGGTAATAGTTGGCCGTCGCGTTGTAGCGCAGGTCGAGCATGTCAAGATTCAACTCGCCGCCGGTGACGATGACGGGCCGGCGCACGCGCACCCAGCGCGGATCGACCACGCCAGTGTTGAGCAAGCGGCGGATAGTCGCCTCGTTGTCTTCCAGGCGGTCGTTGCTGTCGGCTTCCACCATTTGATGGACCGCCTGATCGTAGACGGTGACAATGCTGTTTTCGGCCAGGAATGCGTAAGGCACGTAGATTTCCCCACCGGCGTTGTTCATGAAGTCGCCGATGGAGCGAGCGACCGACGTTTTGCCGTTGCCGGGCGGGCCGTAGATGAACACTGACTTACCGCTGACGATGGCCGGTCCCAGGGCGGCAAACAATTCCTCGGGAATGACCAGGTGCGAAAACGATGCCCGCAGCGGTTCAGGACTGCACGTGATGCCCGTGACCGATTGCCGGTAGGTTTGCTCAATGTAATCCTCAAGCGGCACCGGAGCGGGCCCAACGTAGGAGCATTGTTTCATCGCCTCCTGGGCACGTTTGCGGCCAAGTTCGGTGAGCGTGAAGCGGTAGCTGACGCGGCCAATCAGGTCGCCGCCGTTCACCTCAACCATCTTGTCGTCTTTGAGAAACTTCAGCGATTCCTCGATGACCTTGAACGGCAAACATGAGGATTTGGCGAGGTCAATGCCCAACAAGCTGCCGCGAACATAAAGCGTGCGCAGCAGCAGGTCGTTGAGGAATGGCAGCGTCAAGCCGGCCTCCTGAATGGTTTCCGGCGCCGCCGGGGCTTCGGGCAACGCCACGCCTTCCCAGTCCGCCACGCTGTTGTTTTGCACTGCGATCATAGGTGTCCATCAAGGTTGAAGGTTAGGAGCTAATTGCTTCTGCTGGTTATGGTTATTTGGGGGAAACGCCGTTTCGCGTTGCTGTCCCGGCATG
>DASRAT010000232.1:0-3885 GCA_035638015.1 Gemmataceae bacterium
CAATGACCCCGGTCATGCAAACCAATGTGCCAGTCTGCATACGGTCAGCCAGCCTCCACGCCTTTTGAGCTTTGTTGCACGTCATTGTTTTTGGTCCCGGCTTGGCCGACGTAGCGTCCGGGGTACCCCTGCAAAGGAGACACTGACTCTCCTGGCCTCTTGCTACCTTTACTATAACTGAACATACGTTCACATTACAAGAGGAAAAACCAAAAAAACCGTACAAGCGTACACCGCTACTCCCTTCTCGAGGGGGGACGCCGCCCGCTATGCCGTAAGCTGCTAATTCTTGATCTCGGCCAGCGGCACTTCCGCCAACCCGTACAACGACTCCGCCGCAACAAACGTCTGCAACGTCTTCATTCCCACCACCACCTCATCACCAACATCGGTCACCAAATGTGCCAATGCCCGCCGCACCGGTGTCAACTCCTCGGCCGACACACCCATTTTTTCCGCACGCCTCAGCCACAACGCAGCCGCTTTAATGGCCCACGGATACCACTGCGCCCGCGCCGCGAAATTCACATCCGACATCTGCTGCCCCGACGGCGCCGTGAAGCTCAAGCCCTCCACAATGGTGCTGACGGGATAATCCAGGTGCCGGTTGGCACAGCCGGCCAGGTGCTTGGGAATGTGCTGGGCAATGTTAGCCGGAATCGTGATCGCTCCCAGGCTCTCCGCACGCAACAGCCCTGCGTAAATCTTCAGAGTAAGACCGTCATAAACCGGATCGGTGCGGTCGTTGACATGGCCGCGCCAACCCGCCGGATTGCCTTCTTGGAAATGGCCGATTAGCCACTCGGCTGTGGCCTTGAGCAATTGGTCGCGTCGCTCCTTCGATCCATCCCAGGGCAAATCCGCGGCTTTACATTCCACAAGCGCGAACAGGGCCAACGCCGTCTCATAACAAGACACATGGTTGGGGTTCTTTTGGCGCGGCACCGGATTCCAACCACCCTTGAAATCCGGCGGTCGGTAATTTCGCAAAATGTCTTGCGCTTCCTCCAGCCTCGATTGCCAGTGCTTGCGCTCATCGGCCGTAAGAAATTGCGGCTTGCCCAAGGCGCGGGCCAAATAGCAAACCGTCCACAACGCCGGGTCCGCACGGGTGAAAACCGCATCCGCCATGGAGCGCCAACCATACTTAAAGCCGTCCACTTCGATGCGCTGGCCTTGGCCAAAAGGCAGATCCATCAACGGCAAAAGTTTCCGCAATTCGGCCGGCGTGGCATCGGGGTTCGCCAACAAGCCGGCCAGGCCCTGAGAGTGAGTCCACATGTCTTGCGCAGCGGCGGCACTGGGATCGGGATCATACTGAATCCAGCCATTGCGCTCCGTGGTCTTGACGATGGTGGCCGCCATGGTGCGCCGCAGCGCCGACGCTTTGGCACGAACCTCCACGTCGGTCAAAACCGGTGCAGGTGGCGGTGTGGACGGCGTTCGCGTCAAGGCGATCAGCGCCAATGGCACGAGTAATCCAGCCAAGACAATGAAGGCAGCCGCCGTCCAGTGCCGCCGCAGCCACTTGACGCCGCGCTCCACCGGCCCCGGCGGCCGCGCATGAATCGGCTCGCCTGCCAGGAAGCGGCGCAGGTCATCGGCCAAAGCCTCGGCCGTCGGATACCGCCCGCCCGGTTCCTTGTGAAGGCATTTAAGACAAATGGTTTTGAGATCACGCGGCAAATCCTTATGGCTGCGCGACGGCAATGTGGGCGACCGTGTCATCACCATTTGCAGCGTTTCCATCCACGAATTGCCGCAAAACGGCGGTTGCCCCGTCATACCCTCAAAGAGTATCGCACCCAAGGCGTAAATATCGGTGTGCGGCCCGATAGCGCTCGTCATCCCCGCGGCTTGCTCGGGCGCCATGTACTCGGGCGTGCCCAGGATGGCATGCGTCGGCGTCAGGCCCCGTTCATTTTCCACCAACCTTTTTGCCAGGCCAAAGTCGCCGATTTTGGGAATGCTCTTCAAGGATGGCCGTGCGGTCAGCGGATCATCGGCAGGCGCCGCGGGAGAATCGGCGGATGTTTGTGGCTGCGATTTATTGAGCGTTCGCCGCTCGCAACTCATGAGAACATTGGCGGGTTTCAAGTCCCTGTGGATAATGCCGTGTTGGTGGACCACGTGCATGGCGCGGGCCAGAGTTTCAACAAGTGCCGCCAACGGTCGCGCTGGTTGCGGTTGGCCGGAAAACAGCTTATCCAGATTGCCCCCCTCGACAAACTCCAGGCACAAAAAAGGCCGCCCGTCATGCTGACCGATTTCATGGATTTGCACGACATTGGGATGCTGAATGCGAGCAACGGCCTCGGCCTCGACGGTAAAGCGATGCAGGTCGGTTTTGTCCGCCAGTTCGCCGGCGCGGATCATCTTCAGGGCGACGATGCGATTCAGCGACCGCTGGCGTGCTTTGTAGACCACACCCATGCCGCCGCGCGCCAATTCAACCAACACGTCAAAACCGGCAATATTGGGCAATGCACCGCTGCTGGACGGAGACGGCACGCGCGCAGGAGGTTCAGGCGGCAACGGATCAGACACACTCATGGTGGCGCGCACGGCATCGGATGCCGTTGCAGACGGCTCCGCCGCACCTGGCTCAGCCGGTTTGCCTCCCTGTTGTTGGATTGGGTCAGCCATGCTAGCGATCCAGTTGCCGTCCAAGAACCACCCCTGCTCTCTCATCATTGTACTTGACCGGCAACAAACCAGCCCATTGGCAACGCCTTGCGTGGAACCACTGGTTTTGCCTTTCCGTGGACTGCTTGACACCTTGTCCCCCCCTGTTAGAATGGCGCTGACGCGAACGAAAGCGCGGCCAACCGTGGGGAGCGCGACGATGAAGTGCCAAAAGTGCCACAATCCTGCAACCTTGCACATTACCGAGGTGCTCGGCGAAGGCCAATTTGAAGACCTCCACCTGTGCGAGCAGTGTGCCAACAAATATCTTTATGAGCCGCAACACAAGGGCGCCATGAAGGGCCTTAGTTCAGAAGCTGTCGGCGAAAGCGATGAAATCGCCGCTCTCAATCAACGCGAATGCCCCCAGTGCGGCATCAAGTTCATCGAGTTTCGCAACAGCGGCCGCCTGGGCTGCCCCTTTGATTACCAGGCGTTCCGCGAGGAGTTGACGCCGCTATTGGAAAACATCCACGGCGAGACGCATCACGTCGGCAAAACGCCACGGCGCTTGCCGCAAAACAAACAAACGCAGTCCGAACTGATCCAGCTTCGCAATCGCCTTAAAAATGCCATCAACAAGGAAGATTACGAAGAAGCGGCCAAGGTTCGGGATCAGATCAAGACGCTGGAGGAGAGCTAATAAAGTGGCGAGTGGTGAGTGACGAGTGGCGAGAGCATCTGATTGGTCTCACCACTCACCACTCACCACTCGCCACTCCCCACGGAGGTGCCGGTGTGAAATGCCAATACTGCAAACAACCCGCGACGGTCCACCTGACCGACATCGTCAACGGTCACAAGCGGGAAACGCACCTTTGTCAGGACTGCGCCGAAAAGAAACAGTTGCTGGTCAAGCAAGAGCTCAATCTGTCCGCGATCCTGCAATCGGTGATCGGCCCGCACATCGGCGCCTTGACTGACGATCTGGCGCGGTTGACCTGCCCCGAGTGTGGTATAAAGTACATGGAGTTCAAGGCCGAAGGGCGGCTGGGTTGCCCGCACGACTACCAGGTCTTTCACGCGGCGCTGGAGCCGCTGCTGCAGCGGATTCACAGGGCCACGCGTCATGCGGGCAAGCATCCGCGCCATGGCCGTCGCTCCGCCGCCTGGCACACAGAAGTCGTTTCCATGCGTCAACAACTGCGCGAAGCGGTGGACTCGGAACGCTACGAAGAGGCCGCCCGTTTACGCGATCTG
>DASRAT010000233.1:0-4379 GCA_035638015.1 Gemmataceae bacterium
GCGCATTCTCGGCCAGGGCGACTTGATGGGCCTGATCGAAAAGGTCAGCCGCGTTCAGTCGCAGTTGTCGCAAGAAGAGATCGAAAAGCAGCAAGCGAAACTGGCCAAGGGCGATTTCACGCTCGACGATTTCCGCAAGCAATTTGCCCAACTGGCTCAGCTGGGCGGCATGAAAGATGTGATGGCCCAGATGCCCGGCATGGGCGACATGATCCCCGACGGCGAAGACCCCGACGTGGCCGTCAAGCGGATTCAGGGCATGATCGACTCGATGACCAAGGCCGAACGCCGTAATCCGGACGTGATCGATCTGAGCCGTCGCCGCCGCATCGCCGAAGGCAGCGGCGTCGAGCCGCACGAAATCAAGCAGTTCCTTGGCCAGTTCGACCAGGTCCGCACGCTGATGCGGCAAATGGCAAGCATGAGCATGTGGCAACGGCTCAAAATGGTCACCGGCATGAGCAAGCAGGGCATGTTTCAGCCGGGGGCGGCGATGCCCAAGGCGAAGATCGGCACCGGGCACCGCAAGAGCGCCAGGGAGCGGGCGGAGGAGCGGAAGAAGAAGCGGAAGAAACGATAGGGGGCGGAGGGGAGGCTTGCCGCCTCGCGTGGCGTATCAATGGGAGGTGTGTTATGGTTCAGACATTCGAGGCCGTTTTTGACGGCATGGTTTTTCAGCCACTCACGAAACCCGAGTTGGCGCCGAACACGACCGTTCGCATTACGGTGGAGACTGCGGACATCAAATTGGGCGAGCCGTACTGTTTTCTCAAAGCCCTGGCCTCGCTGAACATTGAAGGGCCGTCTGACATGTCCACGAATGTTGACAAGTATGCTTATAACCACCAAATTGACGACGAAGCCTAAGTGGCTTTTGGATACATCGAGGTTGAAATGTTCTTCGATTGCTTGCGGGCTGCGGTGTGAGGGGACTATCGTGCGTTGGCGGCGGAAAGAATAATGAACCTCCTTCAACCGAAACGAATTGACCGCTTGGACCTCCTGCGACACCCAAGCTTTTGGGCTGTTTACTATTTCGATCACCAATGCTTTGAGGATTTGGCGACCTTCGGCATAACCCAAGCCGACTTTGATGCGGTAAGACGCGAACTCAAGGAGATCTCGGACGTGTCCGGCTGGTTCGCGTGTTACTCATTTGAGCTTCCGCTGCCGCGCAAATGCTCGGTGTCGGTCGAGATTGAAATGTATCCGGAGGACGCGGGGACCACCTTCTACATCCACCGGGCCGGGTGGGATAAGCCTCAACTGTTATGCCGCAAACCAAGCGAACTCGACTGGCCGCCATTCCGTTGGGACGAGGTTGCCCACATGGCGAATGCAGTTGGCACTGTGACAGCCAACAAGGCGGTGGCCCAGGCCGCGCTGCCGTTATTGTTTCCCGGTGTCTGGCTAAATCCCAATGACAACCCCAAACACGTGGCCCAACGTCTCCAGTCCGCATGGGAGTCATTGGAAGCCGCCAAGCCATCGGACCTTGACCTATGGGTTGGGACGCTGGTCGAGCATTTTCTCATCGGGAATGCACCGGTGCATAGCATTAATCGTCGGGACGGCGAAGTAATCGACCGCTACCAAACCTTTGAATGGCGGTATGACCGCAGACTGGGTTGGGTCAACAACTCGTGGAGCCGCCGCAACCCGGAGCACTCGCCGCCGGAGTTTTTTGAGAAGGTAAAGGAGTTCTTTGATGTCATTGCGGGAAGTTAGCGGTTAAAGGACAACGTCGCACCGTCTGCGGATTTCGTTACACGGTGTGCAACGAATTCGCTTTCGACGGACGATTCTCGTCATATCCTCGCTTTTGACGCTACGCTTTTTACTGCAATATCTTGTGGAAAGTTAGCAAATGCTAATATAACGGTGTCCAGGGTCGGGTTTTCGTCGGTGTTTGTGTGTCCCACTAATGCAATGAAACGAATTCTCGCCAAGCGGAGAAACCCCATGCCCCGGTTCGCGATTTTCTTGCTCCTCATCGCCTCCATGAGCCTGCTTTCCCTCACCAGCGAAGCGTCCATGCAAGACCCCAAGCAACCCGAGGGGTCCGTCATCGCCATCCATCGCGGCGGCGGCTTTGTGATTCCCGATCAGAACCCCTACGCCTACTACTGGTTCACCCTGGCCAAAGACGGCGCCTGGGAACTCAAGCCGCTCAAGGGCGATTCCAAAAAAGGCAAAATCGCGGCCGACGATGTGGGAAATTGGGTCAAGGAAATCAAAGACGGCGGCTTCGACAAGCTCAAATCCAACCCCGCCCTGGGCGCGGCCGATGAGCCGTTCATGGATATCACCATCCAGGCTGACAACAAGAAAGACCAAAAACGGATTCCGCTGGAACAGAAGTTGGCCAAGGCGCTGGAAAAGAAGATATTTGAATTGGCCAAGCCGGGGAAATAGCATTGAACCACGGATAGCACGGATGACACGGATAAAAACAAAGGCAGCTTTCTTTTATCTGTGTTATCCGTGCAATCCGTGGTTCAACTCGTGTCTTGGCAGAATTCGCCCTTTCTAGTAGATTGTCTAAGAACCAGAATTGCCGATTTCGAGCAAATAAGAGAGGTTAAACTCGTGGCTGTCCGCATTCGCATGCAAATGTTAGGGCGTAAACACCGCCCCTATTTCCGCATCGTGGCCATCGATTCGCGCCAGCCGCGTAATGGCCGATTTCTCGAAGAGCTGGGCACCTATGATCCCATGGTGCCCAAGACCGACGAGCGCGTGAAGCTCTACCCGGACCGGGTCAAGCATTGGCTCAGCAAGGGCGCTTTGGCGTCCGAGAAATGCACGATCCTGTTCAAGAAATACATGGCCAAGTGGGAGCAGGCCCAGACGGCCGCCGCGGCGGAAAGCCCGGCCACGAGCTGAAGCGATGCGCTTCGACGTTCTCACCTTGTTTCCGGACCTGTTCCAGGGCTATCTTACGCAGAGCCTGCTCAAGCTGGCCCTGGACAAGGGGCTGGTGTCGATCCATTTGTGGAACATCCGCGACTGGGCGGTCGGCAAACACAAGAGCGTCGATGATCGGCCTTTCGGCGGTGGCCCCGGCATGGTAATCATGCCCGAACCGGTGTTCGATTGCGTCGAAGCCGTGCAACCGTTGGCGCCGGAACCTGGCCAAGTGGTGTTATTGACGCCCGCGGGCCGTCGGCTCGATCAACAGTTTGTCCGCGAATTGCACGGTTATCGGCGGCTGCTGCTTTTATGCGGCCGCTATGAAGGGTTTGACGAACGGATTAGAGTCGGCTTGAAACCGCTGGAAGTGTCGATCGGCGACTTCGTCTGCAATGGCGGCGAAGTGCCAGCCATGGTGGTGATCGACACTGTTATTCGTTATGTGCCCGGCGTCCTCGGCGATGAGACCAGTGCCGTGGAGGAATCGCACAGCGAGCCGGGGCGACTGGAGTATCCACAATACACCCGGCCGCGAGTTTATCGCGGCATGGAAGTGCCGGAGATTTTGCTGAGCGGCAATCACGGGGAAATCGCCAGGTGGCGCGAGGAACAATCGAGATTACGCAGTAAAGTTTAGCCGCGAAGCGGAGCGCGCTTTGCGTCGCGGCTAAACGAAATTGATTTTGGAACCGCCCAAGAATACAAACAGACAAAACGGAGATTCCGATGAAAAATGAGATCATGGCGCTGGTGGAGGAATCGGGCCTCAAAGCAGAGGTGCCCGAGTTTGCCATCGGCGATCAAGTCGAAGTGCACCAGCGTATTCTCGAAGGCGAGAAGGAACGCATCCAGGTCTATGCCGGCACCGTCATCTCCCGCAAGGGTGATGGCATGCGTGAGATGTTCACCGTTCGCCGCATCGTGCAGGGCGAAGGCGTGGAACGCACCTTCCCCTTGCATTCGCCGAAGATAGCCACGGTTGAGGTGAAACGGACCGGCAAAGTGCGGCGTGCGAAGCTGTATTACCTGCGTGATCGCGTCGGCAAGGCCACACGTCTGCGCGAACGCAAGGTCAAGGTTTCGACGAAGAAGACCGCAGCCGAAACGGCGCCGACGGAGACTCCCTCGGAGTGAAAACGAAGTTAACCACAGAGGCACAGAGACACCGAGAAAAGGTTTTTTTCTTCTCAGTGTCTCTGTGCCTCTGTGGTTAGTTCCGCGGAGGGGTGCCATGTCCGAACCTTCCCTCGCCCGCAAACCCTGGTGGCGTCGCTGGTTCGGCAATCGCTCCGAACGGGCCGCCGCGCGTTTCCTCAAACGCCTCGGCTACCGCATCGTCGCCCGCAATTATTCCTGCCAATTGGGCGAACTCGACCTCATCGCCCTCGACAACGGCAGTATCGTCTTTGTCGAAGTCCGCTCCACAGGCAACGAAGACGCCCTCCGCCCTGCCCTTTCCGTCGATT
>DASRAT010000234.1:0-6388 GCA_035638015.1 Gemmataceae bacterium
CGCTGGAAGTCAAGCAGCGCCTTCAAGCCATTCTCAAAACCATCGAAAACGGCCGGGCTGCGGTGCTGCCGCCCAACGAACTTCGAGAATTGCGCTGCATAACGGTGTTGGAGCGGATGGCGACCAAGGACGCACGGAAACTGCTCAGCGAATTGGCCGCGGGAGCGCCCGATGCACGGCTTACGCAAGAGGCCAGCGCGGCTCTGAAACGACTGACAATTTCATCTGGCGAGTGATGGCACTGCCAAGCAACAGAACCGCAAGAAAAAGTTCCTTCCCTCCCTATGCAGCCTGCGCTGAAATAATATGCCTTTCAAGGGTCGTTTCCCCGCACGCGCTGGCCGCCAAGATGTCTGAATTACTTTGAGGATTGCTCCCATGAAGAAAACACCCCTGTTCGCCTTTGCCTTCACGCTGCTGCTGTTTGGATTCGTCCAACTGCCACAGACAACTCAGCCGCAGGGCGCTGCGGCGGGCCAGGCCACGACTCCCAAGCAAACCAAAGCCGTCACGACACCCAAGGAGCATTTCGGTTTCAACCTGGGCGCCGATTATTGCCTGGCGAATTACAAGCAAATCTTGGCTTATTTCCACAAGCTCGAAGGCCAAACCGATCGGCTCAAGGTCGTCCACATCGGCAAGACCGAAGAGGGCCGCGACCAACTCATGGGCATTGTGACCTCGCCGGCCAATCATGCCAAGCTGGAGCATTATCGCAATATCGCGCGGCGCATGGCCCAGGCTCAAGGCATTACCAAAGAGGACGCAGAGAAACTGGCCGAGGAGGGCAAGGCGGTCGTGTGGATCGACGGCGGGTTGCATGCTTCAGAAGTGCTGTGTGCGCAGGTGCTGACCGAGACGATGTATCAGTTTGTCACCGCCAATGACAAGGAATCGCTGCGGATTCTCAACGATGTCATTATTCTCTTTGTGCACGCCAATCCTGATGGCAATGAACTCTGTGCCGATCAGTACATGAACAGCTCCAAGACACCGGAGAATCGCAAGTCCGGCACGTTGCCGCGGCTTTATCAGAAGTACATAGGCCACGACAACAACCGCGATTTCTACGCCAACACGCAGTCAGAAACCAAGAACATGAATCGCGTGATGTATCGCGAGTGGTTGCCGCAGATTGTTTACAACCATCACCAAACCGGCCCGGCGGGAAGCGTGCTGTTTTGCCCGCCATTCCGCGATCCGGCCAATTACAACTGCGATCCCATGGCGATCAACGGAATTGATCGTGTGGGTTCAGCGATGATGGAGCGGTTTTTGAAGGAAGGCAAACCGGGCGCTACGGTTCGCTCGGGCGCTCCGTATTCGACATGGTTCAACGGCGGCCTGCGCACTTGCAGTCATTTCCACAACATGATCGGGCTTTTGACCGAGACCATCGGCAGTCCGACGCCGATGCAAATTGCTTTCTTGCCGGCGAAGCAATTGCCCAAGGCCGATTATCTGGCGCCAATCGCGCCGCAGACCTGGCACTTCCGGCAATCGGTTGATTATTCGGTGACAGCCAACAAGGCGGTGCTCGATTATGCCTCGCGCAATCGCGAGCATCTGCTCTACAACATCTGGCGCATGGGCATGAACTCCATCGAGCGCGGCAACAAGGACACCTGGACGATCACGCCGAAAGTTGTGGCCGCTGCCCAAGCGGACGGCGGGGCATTCAAGAAGGGAGCAGCCGGCAGCAAGGATTTTGAGCGGCTATTCCACAAGCCCGAACAGCGCGATCCGCGCGGTTACATTTTGCCAAGCGATCAGCCCGATTTCCTTACAGCTACCAAGTTTATCAACATGCTGACCGGCACGGGCATCACGGTGCATCGGGCCACGGCGGACTTCACCGTCGCCGGCAAGAAATATCCGCAAGGGTCGTATGTCGTGAAGGCCGCTCAGGCATTTCGGCCGCATGTGATGGATATGTTTGAGCCGCAGGATCATCCCAATGATTTCGCTTATGAAGGCGCGGCGCCGACCAAGCCGTATGACAGCGCGGGTTACACGCCGGCGTTTACGATGGGTTTCAAGTTCGACCGCATCCTCGACGCCTTTGACGGGCCGTTTGAGGAAATCAAGGATTTGGTCGTTGCGCCGCCGCCGGCGAAAGTCGAAAAAGCCGAGGGCGCCGTGGGCTTTTTCCTCAGCCCAAAGATGAACGACTCCTTCCGCGCCGTCAACTTGTTGCTCAAAGCCGGTGAGGAAGTGCGCCGCTTGCAGCAGCCCTATATTGCCCAGGGCGTCAAACACCCGGCGGGAACGTTTTTCATCAACCGCAAGCCGTCTACGTTGCCGTTGCTTCAGAAGATTGCCACGGAAGTGGGCACGCCGTTCTTTGGCAGTCCGGTTGCTCCCGAAAAGGAAGCCGTCAAGCTCAAACCGGTGCGCATTGGCCTGTGGGACACCAAGCAAGGCGGCTCGATGCCGTCGGGCTGGACACGCTGGCTGCTGGAACGCATGGATTACAACTTCAAGGTGATCTACAACGCCGACCTGGACGCCGCCAATTTGAGCGACAAGTATGACGTGCTGCTCTTCATCGAAGGCGGCACCGGCGGCAAAGGCGGCGGCATGGGTGGCAAGGGCGGCGGTGGTGGTGGCGGTCTGGGCGACGCCGCCCTGCAAAACCTCCGCAAATTCATTGAAAGCGGCGGCACCGTGATCACTGTCGGCGGTGCCACCGGCCTTGGCAAAGACCTCGGCTTGCCGATCAGCAATCACCTGCAAGGGCTGACCAGCGAGAAGTACTACGTGCCCTCCTCGGTGCTGCGCGTGAAACTTGATCTCAATAACCCGCTGACGTGGGGCATGGAAGAATACGTGGACGTGATGTTCGGCAACAGCCCGACATTCAAGATGGGCGCTGGCGCCGACAAGGCGGGCATGTCAAAGCTTGGCTGGTTCGACAGCAAAACGCCGTTGCGCAGCGGCTGGGCGTGGGGCCAACAATATTTGGATGGCGGCGTGGCCATGATTGACGCTCGTGTCGGCAAGGGCCGCCTGGCGATGTTTGGGCCGTCGATCCTGTTCCGGGCGCAGCCGCATGGGTCGTTTAAGCTGTTGTTCAATGGGATTATGCAGGCGGGGGCGGGAGAGCAATAACAAAAAACAAGCGTTGTATCCCCCTGCCCGAGTGACCACCGATGCCCATTGCCTTCGTACAACTGGATTGGCTGCTAAAAACGCTGCTTTACTGGCCGGCGGAGATTCTGGTTTTGTTGACCGCCATGGCGCTGCTTGCTGGTGTGCGTGTCAAGCCGGCCGTGGCGTGGTTGGTTGGCGTCTTGGCGATGACGGCCATTGTCGTGCGCACGTTCGACCGCTATCCGGAGGGATTTGACCTGCGGATATTCTGGGACGCCGGCGCAGTAGTGCTGCGTGGTGAAGATCCTTACCTCGCTGATGGCCGCATTCTCAATCCGCCGCAGGCGCTGCCGCTGATGGCGCTCTTGGGCATAGTCAGCTTCGCTGCCTGTTTATTGGTTTGGACGATTCTTAATGTCGCCGCTTGTTGCGGGTTGGGTCTGCTGGCGCAAAAGGCATTGGCGGCCCAAGGGCCGGATTACGATTGGGAGCTTACGCCCTCGGCCCTGGCAGTGCTTTCGGGAGCGCTGGCGTTTTGTTATGCGTGCCGGCGTGGCCTTGATGCGGGGCAGTTGTCTTTGCTGGCCATTGTGCCGCTGTTCGTCGCCCTTTGGGCGCAGGGACGCGCAAGACCCATTCTGGCGGGGGCCATGCTCGCCGTGGCGTCCATCAAGGCGGCGACGTGGCTGCCGTTTATGCTGTTGTTTCTGGGCAAAAAAGACTGGAAAAGCTGGGTCGCGATGGCTGTCGTCAGCATTGCGCTGGCCTTGAGTACGACGCTGCCGGATGAATTGGTGAACCGTTGCCGGGAATGTCTGGACAACATCGCGACGTTGTCGCAGCCTGGCCGCGTCAATGATTATGTGAGCAGCAACAGTCAAAGCGTCGATCTGATCATGCTTGACCGTGCGCTTTACTGTGCGGGCGTGGGGGATCGCGCCGTTATCAAGGGTGTCAGCCTTGCAATCACCGGAATGTTGGGTTTGTGGCTGCTGGTTGGCATTGTGCGAGGGCATTGGTCGCGGGCCGCGGCTTGTTCGCTGGTTGCTTTTTTTGCGGCGTTGTTTCTTTATCACCGACAATACGACATGGTGTTGTTGGCGGTGCCGCTGGTCTACGTCACCGGCCGGGCTCAGCACGAGCGGAGTGCGGCGCGGTGGTTGTATGGAGTCAGCGGCGTTGCGATCCTGGCGGTTTTGTACTTTCGGTTGGCCGAATTGGAGGTGTTGCAGCTGAAACTTGACAGCAACCCGTCTCCGATCGTTGCGGCTGTGGTGATGCCGTATTGCATCTGGTGCGTGTTAGTCGGGCTGATTTGTCTGGCGCTGGCAGAGCGATTTAGCCCGCGCGTGAAGAAGGCCTGACGTGATTCGAAGTGGAATTGCAAAATGCAAATTGAAATGCAAGGCCAGGCATTTCAATTTGCATTTAGCAATTCGCGATGCGGCTATTTTAACGACACAACAGGACGATAGACCTTGTGAAAGTTAAACGCCGGCGCGACTCTTTCGCAGTGGCCGTCACCGGCCAGCGTGAAGAGAAGGCCAATCGGCGCCGTGTCCAGGTCCCCCTTGCGGGAATTGTTCTGAGTGGCGCCCCAACGGTTGCCAACGGCGACAAGCTCGAAGCTGACGAAACGCTGCTTGAGCATGTCGAAGGTCGCTTTTCCCAAGAGTTTCACGTCCAGGCCGTGCTTGGTCTTGCCTTCATCCGCAGTCAAGGTCTCCCCTTCGATCCGGATCGAAACGGTGTTGCCTTCCACCACCGTCACTTCGGTGTTCAGCTTGGCTTTCTTGATTTGGCTTTCGTCAAACGGCGAAGTTTGGCCGCGAACATTGTCCACCAAATGGGCACACGCTATGCGATTGATGATCGGCGCAGGCACGACTTGCTTCTGGCCGACTGCCACTTTCGCGGGCAGGAGCTGTCTGGCCTCGGTCTTGGTGAACCAGGCGTAGTCGTGGTTCCAGGCGGTTTCGCGCCAATCTTGCTTCTTGGCATTGGCCTTGGCTTTCTTGTCCTCGCGCGGCAAATCGCGAGAGGTCACCGTCAGCACCAGGCCGTCCTCGGGATAATACCGCTCCGGCCTTTTGATTTTGGCCAGTTGCTTTCTCGGATCGTCGGGCAGCAGGCGTTCCTCGCGTTTGAGAGTCTCCCATTTGGCCAATGAGCGCTTGAGCATGTCGGCGATGCGCTTGGCATCGTTGGAATTGATAGACGCGAGCAATACGCCGCTGGGCGTGACGCAATAAGTGCCTTGGCGCGTAGTGCCTGGGGTGCGGTAGTGGCCCAATTCGGAGAATTTCTGGAATAGCCGGCATTCGGGATCGGTGCCGGTTTGGATGTTCTGGAGGCGATAAACCTCATCGGCGGCGGGGACGAACTTCGCGGTGAGTTCCAGCACGGTCGGGTCGGACCAGACAGACTGTCTGGCAATGACGCCGTTGTTTCACGTGCAGGCCAGAGGATGGCCGTTCATGGCCCAGAGCAAGATTGGTTTATCTTGCTTTTGAGCCTCGATCACCCCTTCCCAAAAGGTGGGCAGCCACGGCACCGTTTCGAAGCACAACTCTTCGGTCTTCGGGCGAATGCGATCGCGCCATTGGGTAAACGTCTTTTCATTTAATTCACTGGCAGCCGGTTGTGCGGCCGTTGCCAGCACCCCCAACACCAATGTGCCGAGAAGGCTCCTGAGCATTGTTGTTCCTCCTCACAAGCGTCGCGGTGGCTGGCGTAGGCAATTCCAGTGCAACGGGCCGGCCTACGACCCGGATTCTGCGCGCGTTTGCTTGCTATGATCCAGGCATTGTCTCACACTGCGGTTGGAGGTCAAGCGGATAAAGGCCATTTTTTGGACAGAAAAACGTGGTGGCCAACAGGTCCAATGCATGGACCGCGTCAGAGCGAACCCGTTTCGCCAAGTTCTTGCCTATATTATTTTCTTGACCCATCTTTCCACGTCCAATACACTCAATTAACTGGACAACGCAAACCTCAATCTCAGCGCTATTAGGATTTACATGTCGCTCCCGACCTCAGTCGTATTCCTTTTCCGGAGTGCGGCTCGAGGGCGATGTCGTACCCGGGGCGTGCCGTTTGTCCCAAGAATCTCAGCGCAAACAAGTCACTAATTTCTGGAACGATTGCCATGAGACCCAAGAACCGCTACCGACCTTGTCTTGAAGGTTTAGAACAGCGAAACGTGCCAGCGAGCTTCAATTCGCAGGGCTTTGGCCCAAACTTGGTCCTTACTCAAGTGGCCGCGTCCGTTGGCGCGCTCACCATCACCGACGAT